>CAZJSO010000024.1:0-16026 GCA_964548795.1 uncultured Dehalococcoidia bacterium
GGGGCTTTAACCTATTCAACAGATAGCCCATTACTCCCTCTGGCAGGAAGAAGATCAATAGGATTAACATTGCCCCAAGGATAAGAGTCCAATACTCAGTATAAATGCCGATAAAGGTTCGCAACAGAACTACCATTGCTGCTCCTAACGCCGGTCCCATAAAGGTAAACCACCCCCCCAGAAGACACATTATTAGCACCTCAAGCGACAATGTCCAGAACAACAGGTCGGGAAAAACGGAATGCTCTAGGACAACGAAGAGGATCCCAGCGACGCCAGCGAAGAAGGTGGCAATTACCAGAGCAATAAGCTGATGACGCTTGACATTGACACCAACAGCGGCGCATCTCCCTGAGTTATCCCGGATAGCTTGAAGGGTGCTGCCAAAGGGGGATTTCACAATTAGATACAGCACTATGAGGCAAATGACACTGATAATCAAGGCGAAATAGTAAGAGCTGTTTAGAGAAGAGAGAATTGACGGCATAGGGATGCCGTGGATGCCATCGTCGCCACCAGTAAAATCATACCATCTAAAAACAATAGCCCACACCAGTGAACCCAGGGAAAGCTGGAGCATACCATAGTATATCCTGGTTAACCGAACGCAAAGCCAGCCCATAACCAGCCCCAGCACAGCCGCCACAATGGGCCCAGCGACAAAGCCTATCCATGCCGGTAGAGAGGTTTTGGTTAACATCAGGGCAGCAGTATAAGCCCCCATTCCATAGAAAACACCGTGGTGAAACTGGAACATCCCCCCATAACCGAGGACTAAATTAAGGCTCATCGCTAGCAGGGCGGTAATAAAAATCAAAGCTAACACATAGACATAAAATGTAGGGACGATAAATGGTAGAATAAGCAGAACAATGAAGATAGCTATCTGCAACCACATTGATTTTAGACTAACAAACCCTTTGCACAAAGTTTACCCCTTACCACGCAGTCGGTCTGAGTAGCCCGGTTGGTCGGATAATTAACACAACTACCACGGCAGCATAAGGAAAGACTATGGCAAATTGCGGCCAGAGCAACACACCAAAGCAGTGAGTCACGCCAAAGATCAGAGAGCCAAGCAGTGCCCCCCACATATTACCCAGCCCTCCGATAGTAACGATGAGGAAGGCTTCAATAAGTATGGTATGGTCCATGCCTAGAGCAACGCTCACTGTGGGAGCAATTAAGGCGCCGCCCAGTCCTGCCAACCAGCCACCGATTACAAATACGGTGGCAAGTACCCGGCTAACATTTATCCCTACCGCGCTTACCATCTCTCTATCAACCACTGCCGCCCGGGAAATCTTACCCATTTTAGTCTTGTTCACCAAAAACCAAAGGCCAACGCCAACCAAGGCACCAATAATGAGCAGGAACAAATTGTAGCGGGGAAAGGGTAAGCCAAATACCGGAAGTGAGCCACTAAAAATGCCTGGTGCCGCCACACTCTTATATTCTGTCCCCCAGGTTAGCTTTACCAAATCCCCAAAAATAAGCATCAAGGCAAAGGTAAATAAGAGTAGCATCAGGTGCTCTCTGTCGTAGAGACGACAGAGTAGCCCCCTCTCCACTATCAGGCTCACCAGAGCTACCCCTAGAGGGGCTAAGATTAAAGCCAGCCAGAAACCGATAGCGCCGCCAAAAAACGTAGCCACGGTAAACGCCATAAATGCTCCTATCATATAAAACGAACCGTGAGCGACGTTTGGAACCTTAAGTACCCCGAGAATGAGGCTTAGCCCGGCGGTAACAATAAACAAAATCATCGCCCGACTGAGCCCCACCGAGAATTGAAAACCTAACGTAGCTAGACCAATATCCGGCAAAAAATCCATCAATTGCTACCTTTTCTATTATTTAGAATTTACTATCATAGAGGGTCAGGTCCCGATGCTAGTCTCAATGGGTTACTTACATACCCACCATTGAGGGCGTTCCCTGACCCTCTCAATAGTTTAACCCGATAGTTTGCTACCGGCTCAAAAGGTTATGATTCGCCCCGCGCTTTCTTAATGTCCTCAATGGACGGTGTTATTTCCTCACCAGGCAAGGTTACAATGTCTTTTGCAATAAGGAATGGATATTCCGGCACATAGGTGGTCACACCCATGAACACCGGCTGTATGATTTGATGGTCATAGGCTCGTATCGTTACCTTGCCTGTAGGGCTATCTATTGACAACCCCTCCAAAGCATCAATAAACTTCTCCCTGTCTACCTCGCCTGCTTTCTCAAATGCCTTAGCTATGAAATGGGCTGCGTTATAACCAGCAAGGGCATAAAAGCCAGGATACCTGCCATAAGTCTCGTAAAAGGCATTGGCAAATTCCCTGTTCAATGAGGTCTCAGGATAATAGAAAAGATAGTTACTGGTGCCCAGAACACCCTCTGGACCTTCTAGGCCAAGTGGTGAAACGGTGGTATGGTCTATCGCAGTGTGGATCCAAATTGGAACCTTCTCTGCCATTCCAGTTGCCTTGGCTGCCTTCATGATGTTGGTCATGCTGGCACCACCAGTGGCAAAAATAACAGCGTCAGGTTTAGCTGCCAAAATAGCGGTAATATAGGGTATAAGGTCAGGCTCGCCCACCTTCCACCACGATTCCCCTATTAGCTCTACCTCAGGCTTTAGTCTCTTTAAATTGCTCCAGGCCGCGTCAGCTATGGCATGTCCATACTCATAATCATCCCCAGCAATCCAGTATTTGATATACGGCTTCTTGGCTAGACCAACTGCCCCGGCGGCACCATTCTGCGCAGTGTTTGTCGCCAGCATGAAAACGTAGCGGTGCCCCTTCTCTCCGGTTACCTTGTGACTTGCCGGAGCCCAGGTCAAATATGGCACCTTCTCCGTTTTGCAATAATCAGATATTGCCAGGATAACAGCACTGCTGATGCCACCAACAATGATATCAACCTTCTCCATCATTACCAGTTCCTTGGCCATGCTAAGCCCGATATCTACCTTGAACTTGTCGTCTCGGGTGGTAAATTCGATTGTTCTCCCCAGAACACCTTTCTCATTAATGTCAGCCAAAGCCAATTTGAAAGCATCAAGGGCATCAAAGGTATAGGCTGAGGGCGGTCCACTATAACAATCATGTATCCCCACCTTAATAGGACGCTTAATCTTCGGCCCCTTAGCACAGCCAGGAAGCAGCATTAACAACACAACTAAAAGCACCACTACCGTGGCCGCTATCATGAGGCTCTTTGGTATAGCTCTTCGTCTCATCTTGATTTACCTCCTCAGTAATTTTTGCAGCCTAAGCGGTTCGGCTCTCTTCTTTTCTATTTATCACCCCCTCTTATGGTATTTTTGGTGAAAGCTCAGATTTGAAATTAGGCAAAAAGCCTGGCGGCGCAAAGCTACACTTAGGTAAAAATAAAGCCTCGTTGTAAATGACAACAGCGGTTTTGTAGTAGTTTACCATTGCCCCTGGGCGACTGTCAATTCATCGACCTCAGCTATATCTTAAGGTGAGCTTTCAGTCAACAGTATACTGAATATCAGCGTTGGGGAATACCGCCACTTTGGTACCCGGTCCGTGAGCCATCTGGAGTACTTGCAGCACCTTAGCCCAGCTATTTAGGAATAGAATCTTGTCCGAGACCTCAAACCAATCCTCGGCAGCTAGGTCAGGATACTCGGTATAGACGATCAAGCGGCTAATGTGTTGGGGAAGCTTAGCCTTAATTTTCAAGAGGCTGTCAGTTTTTCTGCCAAAGCTGCCGATCAGGTAATGTATAACCTGACCTTCGGGAGCGTTGCAAACGAGGACAACATCTCCCCCTTTCTGGCTTACCGCAGGGAAGGCAATGGCTAGCGCTATCACTGCTTCGCTAGCTTTAGCGAAGGCGTTAACGATGACCAAATCTTTATCCTTCGCTCTGGGGGTTACGTAGTGTGCTTTAGCTTCCTGAATGCCAGCGGCGTAGGCAGGTTTGAGGGCTCCAGCAAAAACGGCTGCTGTCTCTCCCCAGCCGTTAACCAGGCAGTCTATCTTCATATCCAGTCCGGCCAGTGTGGCTGCCTCCTCAATTTCCAGGCGCAGTGGATTGTCATCAAACCTTCCCATCCCGGTAACCAGTTTCTCCGGGTGCGCCTCCTTGACCCTGGCCTCGAGGCGATGGAAGGCCTCAGTGGTTTCTATGGATGATATGCCTGGCAGGATTATCTTCCCCCCGCCCCCAAACCCAGTCATAGTGTGGGGCACGATGGAACCGATGCCTATCTTAAGGTCGCAGTTCATTACCTCCTCGTTAATGAAGAGCTTAGTTCCCAGCTTGGTAGTGCCGATATAAATACAGTTGCCGAAGGGGTTATGGTTGTAGACAGGAAACCTGGCTAAGGTGGCTTCACCTAATTTCTTGGCGAGATCCACTCTATTCATTGCCCCGTGACAACCTAGAGCAGCGACGAATCGAATTCGGCCGTCTGGCACGCCTGCCTTAGCCAGCTCTTCTAAGACATAGGGCACTAAATTTGCCACTCGAGTGACACGGGACAAGTCATCGAACAATATGACTACTTCCCTTTTTTCCTCTGGCCAGTTCCCTCAGAGGGGGTAAACCAATGGGATTGGCCACCAAGGTCTTGAGCTGGCCTGGTCTCAGAGCTGGCCGGTTAAAACCGGCCATGTTATATACCTCCACTTGCCAATCGTCGGGTAAGGGAAGCCTCAGCTCTCTAGCCCCCTGCCAGGCCAATTGTGGTAATTCAACAGTGTTTGCCATTTTTATGGCCAGGAAACCCACTGCGGAGGGGGTGGGATTCGAACCCACGTTCCGCAAAGCGGAAAGCGGTTTTCAAGACCGCCGCCTTAAACCACTCGGCCACCCCTCCAGAAAGAGAATATTAAAAAACGAGGGCGCTCGTCAATTATCTTCAGTGGCCAACTGGTTAGGTTTCCAGGGAGGATGGCCTCGCTTCTCAAGTGGAGGACTGGTCGAGGCGGGATAAGGGAGGATTGGGGCTAAGATTACCGCCTAAGTCATTTCTCAGGTGCTGTTTGGCAACCTGAGAAGGAGGATTGGCTTTGTTGACCCTTCTATTACCCTGGCGGCTACGCTACCATAGACCCACCGGGTTATACCAGACCGCCCGTGGGTTGATAAAGCGATTAAGCTGACTGAATTGGCTTCCGCATATTGCAGGATACTCTCGGCAGCCTTCCCGACTTGAACCGCTTCCCTCGCCTTTGTCCCCCTGCCCTTAATCTCTTCTTCTAGCTGGCTTAAATAGGCTTTTGCAGCCTCCTGTCTTTCCTGTTCCCGCCTCTGTTTCCAGTCCTTTCCCTCCTTCATCTCTAATGCATCTTCTACAAATGCTTCTACATACCCCGGAATTTCCAAGGTCTCAAGCACTCGCAGCAAAATAATCTCTGAATCGGAGCCTCTGACCAGGCTTTCCACGTAGGGAAGAGCCTGCTCTGCAAGCGGTGAGCCATCCAGAGGGACGAGTATCCTTTGCATTTGCCTCTCTGACAAGGCCTCTTCTAGGGAGCTTGCCCGTGTTAGAAGCACTGGAGCAGACGACTTCTGCAAGACCTTGCTGGCAATGCTGCCCAGATTCCAGCGGCTGATGCCGGAGCGACCGTAGGCCGACATGGCGATCAGTCCAATAGCATTTTGCTCAGCAAAGGTTAGAATTTCCTCAGCGGGGTCACCATGAACGATGAGCGCACTTGCCTTTAGGCCCAGTGACTGAAGCTCACCCACTCTCCTATCGAGGTAAGCCCGAAGGGGGCGATCTAAGGGCTCACTCGGTGCACAGGCGGTCAACAAGATGACTTCACTGTCTAGCCTCCTAGCAAGTTCCTCAACGTAGGGAAGCACGTTCTCTGCCAGAAGGGAGCCGTCCAAAGGAACAAGTAATCTCTCGTACATGAGACCTCCTCAAGCAATTTCTGTTCTAGTGGGGACTTAGTTACAGGCTCACTCTTCACGATAGCAGGCTAGTTAGGGTTGATAAGCCCTTATATCGGCTGAGAAGCCCAGCTCCTTAAGCTGCGTTAGCACTCGAGTAGCATCCTCTGTGTCTAACTGAACGAAGAGGTCGTTCTTAATATCCTTGGAAGAGGCCATCGTGCAGAAGGCCTTCACTTTTACGCCACTCCTATCTATGCACTCCATCACTCCTTGTGCTTGCCCAGCCTCACCAGCGCCATAGATAATGAGGCGTACTCCCTTTTCCCCTATGCCCATTAACGGATTTAGGATCTTGTAAAACAGGTCATTTGTGGTAACTATGCCCACTAACCTGCCATTTTCCAGCACGGGCAAAGAGCCCACCTTATTACTTTGAGCTATGGCTGTAGCACGTTCCACTGTGGTATCGGGGGTAACTGCAACTACATTTTGCTTCATTATATCCTTTACCTTGATCTTGGCCAGCAGGTAATTTAGCTCCCAGTGGCTCAAAGAAGTAGCTTGGGAAGGATAGTTTTTCAGTAGCCTGTTCTTGGTGACGATGCCAACCAGTTTTCCCTTATCAACCACTGGTAAGCGCTCAATTTTGTGGAACTCCATAACTTTCCCTGCCTCAACCATGAGGGTATCGCTGGATACAGTGATAACATTAGTTGTCATAACATCACGCACTAACATCTCTCTACCCCCTTGACTTAAGATTTACCGAGCTGCTGGGCCTCAAAACAGCCTTCCTGCGGAAACTCTTATCGGGCCTCTGGGCTTTTGGAGGACGACGAATTATACAACTCGTCTCAAGAGGCTGTCAAGCAGAGGGCCTGCGTTAAGGACAGGCATCTTCTAAGTGGGGGGGTCATTTCCCCTGAGCTTTCTACGGGCCTCGTCGGGGGAAAGGTTTTTCCATTTAAGCCCATCCTTTCTTACAAGGTCGAGAACTAGATTTCCTCCTTGTTTGTCCAGCAAGATTACCCAGTCGAAATCAGTGGTTTTCCTCTCACCAGCTCCTAGTTCAACTATCCACCCCTCTGACCGCAGCATCTGGGCTGTCTCGAAGGTGGATTTTAGGCTCTCGGTGGAAGTGGTGCGACTTTTCAGGAGGATTCTTTTTGCAGGTGGTGGTGGTTCGAGCAGCCTTACGAGCTTGTCCATGTACAGGGCAAATCCTGAAGCTGGGACCTCTTTTCCGCCAATGAGGGGGATGAGCTCGTCATATCTTCCACCTCCGCCTACCACCTCATTCCCTACTCGAAACTGGAAAACGATGCCGGTGTAATACTCGAACTCCTGGCCCAGGGCGAAGTCGGCCTGGTAAGCTCTTCCACTGGAATGTAGCAGCTCAGTTATCTGAGCCAAGTCGGCGGCGTATCCAGCGAGGTGAGGCAAGGTTGAGAATAGGAGGCCCTTTAGGTTTTCCAAGAAGCCGTGGGTAGCTTTTCTTACATCGAGAACCAGGCGTAGCAGCTCAGCCACCTGCGGAGACTTAGAGCTTGCTTGACTAGTTGCTTCCCCATCTCCCCTGAGAATCCGCTGAAGTAACTCAACCTCCTCTTCTCTTTCCAGTCCTATTTCACTTATCAAGCCCCGTAACAAGCCCAAGTGTGACAGCCTGATCTCCGCCTGGAGATTCAGACTATCCAGAATCTCTAAGGCCAGCATAAGGAGCTCTGTCTCCCCTTGGGGCTCCCGGCTGCCAATAAGCTCTGCCCCGCACTGCCAGCTCTCTCTGGATTCTCCCTCGAAGCTGAACACATTTTCAATGTAGAAAAGCCTAGCTAGGGGAAGGTGGGAAAGCTCTTCGATATAAAGCCGGGCAGCAGGGATGGTACCATCTGGCCTCAACACCACCCTCTCACCGCTCCACCCATCCCAGTCCAGGAAGGAATAAACCCGGCTCAATCTTGCCGGGCTGAGTGTCCCGGCGGAGGTAAAGAGGTGGAGGTATTCTAAAGTCGGCGTGCGTATCTCCTGGTAGCCCCAGCCGTGGCAGAGACTACGGAAGGTCTCCTCAATTTGCCGAAAGCGGGACATATCTTGAGGAAGCAGGTCTTTTGTCCCCTTGCATCTTGGAATCTTCACTGGAAGTCGAGAATCTCTAGTCGCAGAAGTCTCTCCCCAGTCCAATCGTCCACTCCTAAATTATAAACTATATCGATTGAGGAGGCTACCTGGTCAACCAGCTGGCCCAAGTCAAAGCCAATGGCTTCCCAGCTAGCGTCTCTCTCCCTTAACTTCAACTTGAGGTGTTCCCCATTGTCCCCCACCCGATGGCAGTCTATCACTCTCACCCCGCGGCTGAGGAAGGTAGGGGTGGGGTTACCCTGCCCAAAGGGCTTAAGCCTTTCCAAGAAACCGAGGACCTCCCGGCTGAGGGAGGACAGCGGGACTTCAGCATCTATGGTGATGAGCGGGTGGAGATCAAGCCCTCCCAGTTCTCTGCGGGCTATTGCGGTAAGCCTCTGACGTAGCGGCTCTACATTGGAAGTAGGTAGGGTGAATCCGGCTGCCTGAGCATGTCCACCGAAGCGTGTGAGAAGATCCCGGCAGGTGGAGAGCGCAGCAACGATGTTAAACTCAGGAATGCTGCGACAGCTTCCCTGACTCACTTCCTCGCCCAGCTCGAGGACCACCGCTGGTCGATAGAACTTCTCCACCAGTTTTGAGGCCACCAGGCCATTCACGCCCGCGGGAAAGTTCTCGTCGCCGACTATTAGAATGGGTGCATCGCCCAAAGGCAGAAGCTTCCGCTCCGCCGCTTCCAGTACCTTCTGAGTAAGTCCCTGCCGTTCAGCATTTGTGCGCTCAAGCTGAACTGCCAGAGTTCTTGCTTCCTCCAGAGAGCTGGTTATTAGGAGTTCATAACTAGCAGAAGCGTGGTCTAGTCTTCCCGCAGAATTAAGCCGGGGGGCCAGGATGTAGGAGATGGCTTCGGTATCAATATTCTTGACCCCGGCACAGCTTCTTAGCTCTTGAATCCCAAGTCGCTGAGGCTCGTTCAGAGCCTCAAGTCCTCTTTTCACCAGGTAGCGGTTTTCACCGGTCAATGGGACTAGGTCAGCAACCGTGCCTAGAGCCACCAGGTCGAGGAATTCATCAGGGCTTTCCCTGCCGGTAGCTTGGTACAGAGCTTGAAGGAGCTTGAAAGCTACCCCTACGCCGGCAAGTTCTCGAGAAGGATATTTAGAGTCTTCCCGCTGGGGGTTGACCACTGCCAGGGCGGGGGGTAGAGGGGAGATAACTCGGTGATGATCAGTGATGATGACATCCAGCCCTTTGCTTTCGGCCTCTTCCACTTCGCGGTAGTCCCCTGTGCCGCAATCGACGGTAATAGTTAGGCTGACTCCCTGGCCTTGCATCTCCTCGAGAGCGGAGGAGTTTAGCCCATGTCCTTCTTGCCGATGGGGGATGTAGGGGATGGCCCTAGCCCCAAGCTGGGACAGCCCTTGGGTGAGCACGGCAGTGGCGGTTACTCCATCAACGTCAAAGTCGCCATAGACGGCGATGAGCTCTCGGCTGAGCAGGGCACGCAAAATTCGGGCCACTGCCTGGCTAATATCTGGGAGAAGTTGGGGATCGCCCTGAAGGCGTTCATCCGCAGCGAGGAAAGCTTCAATCTGGGAAGGATTAACGAGGCCTCGATTGAAAAGAAGGTGGGCAAACAGAGCTGGTAACTCTGGGTGTTCTTTGAAGGCCCTTTCAGGGGGCGGAGGTAACACCTTCCACTTCTTCATCAGTTAAAAAATGGACTCTGACCACGGCCGCTAGTACGTCAAAAAGAATCCTCTAGATATCCGCTTAAGCCTCTCGGAATTCCCCTTCTATCGGTCCTTCCTCCCCTCCAGGTGGTTTTTGCTCCCCACTGGGTGGTTCTTGTTCTCCAGGGGCACCTGTCTGCTGATAAATAGCTGCTCCGGCCTGTTGTAATGCTTGGGAAAGCTCCTGTGTAGTACGCCTTATTTCATTTAGGTCCTTACCCGAGAGGGCGGAACGACAAGCGGAAATTTTATCTTCCACTTCTTTCTTCACCCCGGCCGGGATCTTCTCTCCCTGCTCGCGCAACATTCGCTCAGCGGTGTAAATCATGCTATCCGCTGTATTATGGGCTTCCGCTTCTTCGCGCTTCCGGCGGTCCTCCTCAGCATGCCTTTCGGCCTCCTGTCTCATCCTCTCCACCTCCTCCTTGGTCAGGCCACTGGAGGCGGTAATGGTGACTTTTTGCTCTCTGCCAGTGCCCTTATCACGGGCCTTCACGTTGAGGATGCCGTTAGCGTCAATATCGAAGGTCACTTCGATTTGAGGCACTCCCCGGGGGGCTGGAGGGAGACCATCTAGGATAAAGCGTGCCAGGGTCCGGTTGTCTGCCGCCATGGGGCGCTCCCCCTGGATCACGTGTATTTCCACGCTGGTCTGATTGTCGGTAGCCGTGGTGAAAATCTGTGACTTGGAGGTCGGGATGGTGGTGTTACGGGAGATCAAGGGGGTAGCTACTCCTCCCAGCGTCTCGATGCCTAAAGTTAGTGGAGTGACGTCGAGCAGGAGGATTTCCTTTACCTCTCCTTTCAGCACCCCCGCCTGAATTGCTGCTCCCATGGCCACTACTTCATCGGGGTTGATCCCCTTGTGCGGCTCCTTCCCGAAGAACTCCTTCACCTTTTGCTGGACCAAGGGCATACGGGTCATTCCGCCGACCAGAATGACGGTATTTACTTGCTCTGGCCTAAGCTTCGCATCCTCTAGGGCCTGGCGGCAGGGCGCCAAGGTACGTTCGACCAAATCCATCACCAGTTGCTCCAGTTTCGCCCGGGTGAGGGTAAGGTTGAGATGCTTGGGGCCTGAGGCATCGGCAGTAATAAAGGGGAGATTTATCTCCGTCTGGAGCACGGTAGAAAGCTCACACTTAGCCTTCTCAGCCGCTTCTTTCAGACGCTGCATGGCCATCCGATCCTGTCGGAGATCAATGCCTTGATCCTTCTTAAACTCATCGCAGAGCCAGTTCACGATGCGCATATCGAAATCTTCGCCCCCGAGGTGGGTATCCCCATTGGTTGACTTCACCTGAAAAGTTCCCTCTCCTATCTCCAAGATAGAGATATCAAAGGTGCCGCCGCCAAGGTCATAGACAGCTATGGTCTCCTCCTTTCGCTTCTCCAGTCCGTAAGCCAGAGAAGCGGCCGTGGGCTCGTTGATGATGCGCAACACGTTAAGTCCGGCGATTACTCCAGCGTCTTTAGTAGCTTGGCGCTGGCTATCATTGAAATAAGCTGGCACGGTGATCACGGCATCCGTTACCTTTTCTCCCAAGTAGGCCTCCGCATCTGCTTTTAGCTTCTGAAGAATCATGGCAGAGATTTCCGGAGGGCTGTACTCCTTATCACCCATTACCACTCGCACATCATCATGAGGGCCGCGGACAACCTTGTAGGTCATGCGCTTAGCATCCTCCTCCACCGGCAGCTCCCGCTCCACTGGCTCGCCCCAGCGACGACCCATGAAACGCTTGATGTTGTAAATGGTATTCTCCGGATTGACGATCTGCTGGCGCTTGGCTAACAGTCCCACCAGCCTCTCCCCGTTCTTGCTAATAGCTGCTACAGAAGGACAGGTACTGCCCCCTTCAGCAGTAGGTATTACCTTAGGTTCGCCTCCCTCCAGCACAGCGACCTCACTTAGAGTAGTGCCCAGGTCAATGCCAACAGCTCGAGCCATTTTACCCCTCCTTTTCCTCTTTTTTCCCTTTTCCCACTTTAACCATGGCCGGACGAATCACCCGGTCGTGAAATTTGTAACCCTTTTGTAGTTCAGCCAGAACCTTCCCTTCCTGCCCCTCCTCATAGAGGACTGCCTCATGAAGGCTGGGGTCAAAATCCTTCCCCTTAGCTTCGATCCGGGAGAGTCCCTGGGCTTCCAGTATGGCCAATAGTTTCCTATATATCAATCTTATTCCATCAACCCAGGTGAGCCCAGTGAGTTTTTCCGAAATGCTATCAAGGGCTCGCTCTAGATCATCGATCACCGGCAGAAGGCTAGCAACTAGTTGAGCATTGGCAAACCTAGCGTTCTCCTCTTTCTCCTTCTCGGTGCGTTTCTTAAAATTGCTGAAGTCAGCCTGCACCCGTTGCCAGCTCGCCAGGTACTCACTGGCTTTGGCCCTTTCTTGCTCCAGCGCTTTTTTCAATGATTCGGCATCCTCCATCTCAGCCATCTCAACCATTGCTTGGTTTCTCTCCTCTTCTCCCAAAGCGCACCCCCTTTGGATTTACGGCCTATTCGTATCATCCATAAAGCTGCGTGATGAGCTCGCTCATGATGCCGGACAGGAAACGGACAGCAGAGAAAGCGTGCTCGTAGGGTAAGCGCAGGGGTCCTACCACTCCGATAGCACCGCTGGCGCGATAGGGCAGGCCGTAGCTACCCAGGACTAGAGCACAATTACGCATGGCTTCCTCCGGGTTCTCGCTCCCAATAATAGCTCGAGGCCCCTCACTTAGCGGTATCCGGGAAATGAGCGACTTAAACCGACTTCTCTCATCCATTATCTCGGCAATCTCCAGCGCCTGCTCCCTGCGGGAAAACTCAGGCTGTTCCAAAATATGCCACAGTCCCTCAAGCTGTAGCTCCTCATACTCTGACTTCTCGGCTTCCATCAGATCCAGTACTACCTTCTTTATACTTTCCTCCACAGGCGATAGCTCAAGCCTCTTTGCTCTAATCTCTGAGGCAGTCAGCCCGGCGAACATTTCGTTAAACCGGCGGGAGATAGCGGTGAGCTCATCCTGGGAGAGAACTTCATCCACTTCCACCACCTGTTGCTTCAGCTTGGCCTCCCTGAAGAGAAGGATGAGAAGGACTAGAAAGTCTCGCAGCGAGATGAGCTCTAGGTATTTAAACTGCGGCTGGGACAGCCGAGGGTAGGTAATGAAAGCAGCAGTCCGCAACATCCGCGAGAGAACGGCGGTCGTCAACCGGAACCACTCCTCCATCTCTCTCGCTATCTGGTAAAACTGATGCCTGATGAGGGTTTGTTCCTCCGGTGAGAGTTCCGATTCCTCCATCAGGATCTCTACATAGTAGCGGTATCCTTTCTCAGAGGGGATTCGCCCGGCTGAGGTATGGGGTTGAATAACATATCCTTTCTCCTCCAACCGAGCCATTTCTTGCCGAATTGTAGCTGGACTTATCCCAAGCCTATACCTCTGCGCCAGGCTCTTCGAAGCGACCGGCATTGCCGTGGCTACATACTCCTGTATCAGACTCTTTAGTATCTTGCTTTCCCTCGTGTTAAGCATGGCTGTTACTTGCTTGCCTTATTAGCACTCTCTAGTGGAGAGTGCTAATTTACTCTATCACCCTTGGGCTGCTTTGTCAACTAGTTAACCAATTATCGTATCAGATGTTGACAATCTGGCCCTCCGCCGGTAAACTATTCGATGATGAAGGAAATCATCCTTCGAGCTCTGCGCCAGGGGCAGCCGGTCTCCGGCGGGTGGCTGGCAAGGGAAATCGGGGTGAGCCGGACAGCCGTCTGGAAGCATGTGGCTAGGCTACGCCGGGAGGGCTACCAGATTGAGTCCTATCCTGGGGTAGGCTACTACCTAAAGGGCTCTCTGGATGTTCTGCTTCCTGGCGAGATTGAAGGGGTGGTGGGAGGAGAGTGGCGGGTGGTTTTCTACCGTCAGGTAAGCTCCACGCAGGAGGTGGCTCGGGAGCTGGCTCTCCAGGGGGTAAGCGACCATACGGTGGTTCTAGCGGAGCGGCAGACAGGAGGCAGAGGGCGGATGGGAAGAAAATGGGTCTCACCTCTTGGCGGGGTCTACCTCTCGCTCATCCTGAGACCTCAGCTTAAGCCGCTAGAGGCGCTCAAGCTACCTTTACTTGCTGGCGTAGCCGTGGCTACGGCTATCCAAAAGGTGTCCGGGCTTAAGCCCCATCTCAAATGGCCCAATGACATTCTTCTGGGCGGGAAAAAGATCGGGGGGATATTGTGTGAGCTTGGTGCGGAGACTGACCGAGTCAACTATATTATCCTGGGAATCGGAGTAAACCTGAACAATGATCTCCCCGAGGAGTTGAAGGGGATAGCTACCTCTATGAAACAAGAACAAGGAAAAGAATTATCCCGGGCTGAATTCATCAGAGGCCTCCTAAATGAACTGGAGTTTCTCTACCGGAGGTTTGAGCAGGAGGGGTTTAAGCCGATTCGACAGGTTTGGAAAGACCTCAGTTCCACCCTCGGCTCTCAGGTAGTGGTGAGCAGCCTAGGCGAGGTAATCCAAGGAGAGGCTGTGGATATAGACGAGGACGGCGCTCTTCTTTTGAGAAGACCTGATGGTACCTTGACACGGGTCATTGCCGGCGATGTCTCCTTGCGAAGAGCGAGATAATCGGGGTGGATGTATCTGCGCTGATCATTGTCGCTGTTTACCTGGTTGCCATGGTCGGCATCGGCCTATGGAGTCGAAGGGTGAGTGGGCCAGAGGGCTTCTTTGTGGCCAACCGCCGAGGAACGCTAGCTCTCATTACCGGCTCACTCCTAGCCACCATAATTGGAGGCTCATCTACCATAGGGCTGGCTGGACTGGGGTTCAAGCAGGGGCTGACCGGCGCTTGGTGGCTTCTGGTCGGGGCTGTAGGACTGCTGATATTGGGATTTATCTTCGCCTCGAAGGTCAGAGCCTTTGCCGTCTACACCCTCCCTGAACTCGTGGAGAGACAATACGATGGCCGAGTCGGCTTAGCCGCTTCGATTCTTATCGTGGTTGCCTGGGCGGGAGTAGTTGCCGGACAGATTGTAGCTGCAGGGAAGGTCTTCTCCATTTTAGGTGCTGGCTCAGCTTCCCTATGGATGCTTATCTTCACCTTGGTGGTGATAACCTATACTTTGCTCGGGGGACAGTACTCCATCATTCGCACTGACTTCATTCAGGCAATTGTGCTCTTCGTTGGCATTTCCGCCGCTCTGATAATAGTCCTCCCGCTAGTCGGAGGATTTGGAGGACTGAGGGCCCATCTACCACCAGATTACCTCTCGTTTCCTCTCAGCTCCAACTTTGGCTGGAAGAGCCTGTTCTCCTTCTTAATCCTCGTTGGCCCAACGTATGTGGTGGGGCCGGATATCTATACTCGGCTCTTCAGTGCCCGAGACCACAGAACAGCGCAAGGCTCGGCTCTCCTCTCTGCCCTTTTTATCTCCCTCGCTGCTTTCGTCATCGCCCTGCTAGGTATGTCTGCCAGGGTTCTTTATCCGGAGATCTCCGCTGAACAGGCTCTCCCTCAGGTGATAGGCAAAGCTTTGCCTCTAGGGCTTAGTGGGGTAGTGTTCGGGGGGCTCATTGCTGCGCTCATGTCCTCTGCCGATACCTGCCTCCTCAGTCAGAGCGTGATCCTGGTAGAGGATGTGGTTAAGCGAGTGCGCCCTCTCGGCGATCAAGCTGTGGTGAGACTCACCCGGGCAGCCATAATCTTCCTGGGGATGGTGGCGCTGGCCTTGGCACTGGCTTTGAAAGGAGTGATCTCCTCTCTCCTCTTTGCCTACACCGTTTTTACCTGTGGTCTGGTAATCCCGGTGGCAGCTGGTTTTTATAGGAAGAGACTGAGATTAACCCCGGAAGGGGCCTTGGCGGCCCTCATCGGCGGGGGAGTGGTGGGGCTACTGGGGAGGATACCAGGCTTTGACTTTTGGCTTAAGAGCGATTTACCTCTTATAGGCTTTGCCTTGAGCGCCGTTCTTCTCTTCGTCGTGAGCCTTTTAAAGTCGGCCAGAAAGGTTGAACTACCCCGCTAAAATCCGTAAGATTTTTATAAGAGATGGAGATCGTCTGGCTGGGTCATTCCTGTTTTAGATTGAAGGGCAAAGAGGCTGTCATCGTTACGGATCCTTACGAGGGTTTGAAAGCTGACAGTCTGCTGGCTGATATTGTCACTGTCAGCCATGAGCACCCAGGGCATAGTTTTCTTACCGCAATGAAGGACGAGCCGAAAGTACTTCGTGGCCCGGGGGAATATGAGATCAGGGGAGCCTTTATCTATGGCTTCAGAACATTCCACGATAACGTTAGGGGAAGGGCCCGGGGGAAAAACATCATTTTCCTCATTCAGGCC
>CAZJSO010000025.1:0-15051 GCA_964548795.1 uncultured Dehalococcoidia bacterium
CCTGCACCCCCAGGACACATGAGCCACTCTTTCAGGAGACGATAAGGGAAGCTGGGCTCAACCCGTTTCTTTTCGAGATGGCTAACATTAGGGACCAGTGCTCCTGGGTTCACATGCATGAGCCAGAGAGAGCCACACAAAAGGCGAAGGACTTAGTTCACATGGCAACAGCCAGAGCTGCCCTGCTCCAGCCACTTCACAAGCTAACCTTAGCCCTCACCCGTGAAGCCTTGATCATCGGCGGAGGATTAGCCGGAATGACTGCCGCTCTTAATCTAGCCGAACAGGGCTTTAAGACCTATCTGGTTGAGAAAGAAGAAGAGCTTGGAGGATGGCTAAGGAAGATTCACCATGATGAATGGGGTGGGGATGTTCAAGGGTATCTTCAGACCTTAGTGAGTAAGGTTAGGGCAAACGAGCTTATTGAAGTGCTCACTCAAAGTCAACTGGTTAAGAACGAAGGTTTCGTGGGCAATTTCAAGAGCACCGTTGTGAATGGGGAAGGGCAGGAGCGGGTGATTGAGCACGGAGTGACCATTGTAGCTACTGGAGCTGAGGAATACAGGGGAACAGAATTCCTTCTGGGGCAGGATGAAAACGTATTGACTCTGAGTGAATTGGAAGAAAGGATTGCTCATTCACCCCAGGAAATTGCCCGCCTCCACAATATAGTCATTATCCTATGCGTTCAACCACCGAATAACAAGTACTGTAGCCGTATCTGCTGCACAGTAGCCATCAAGGATTCTCTCAGGATTAAGCAAATAACCCCCCAGGCAAATATTTATATCCTTTATAAGGATATTCGAACCTATGGGTTCAGGGAAGAACTTTATACTCAGGCCCGAAGGGAAGGAATTTTGTTTACTCGCTACACCGATGAGGATTCCCCTCAGGCGTTTCTGGCCGATGGCAAGCTTCGAGTCGAATTCCTCGAGCCTGCTCTGGGGGAGAAAGTGGCTCTAACCCCGGACCTGCTGGTCTTGGCCACCGCTATAATACCCCCGGAGACCAATAAGGAATTGAGTCAGATGCTAAAAGTTCCCCTCACCCCGGAAGGCTTCTTCCACGAGGCACATGTCAAGCTTGCTCCGGTTGATTTTGCCTCCGAAGGGGTCTTTATGTGTGGTATGGCCCATTCTCCCAAGTCCATTGATGAAACTATATCCCAGGCCCTGGCAGCCGCTGGCAGAGCAGCTACGGTTCTCTCCAGAAAGCAGCTGGAGGTGGGGGGCTCGGTCGCCGAGGTTGATCCGGACAAATGCGTTGCCTGCCTTACTTGCATACGTGTCTGTCCTTTTGGGGCCCCTTACATTGAGGCCGATGGAAAAGCAAGAGTTGAAGCGGCCAAGTGCCGGGGGTGTGGCATTTGTGCTGCCGAATGCCCGCGAAAGGCGATAACGCTCCTGCATTATGCGGAGGAGCAGGTAGCGGTGAAAATTGATGCTCTCTTGGCCGGAATATAGCGGGGAGATAAGAGCGTATGGGTCAAATTGCTGAAGAAGAATTTGAGCCAACAATAGTGGCTTTTTGCTGCCACTATTGTGCCTATGCTGGCGCTGACCTCGCTGGGGTCATGCGTTTACAGTACCCTCCCAATATCAAGATCGTTAAGCTTCCCTGTTCCGGGACGGTAAACATCCTGTACCTGCTGGAGGCCTTTGACAAAGGAGCTGATGGTGTTTATGTTGCCGGTTGCCATCCGGGAGATTGTCACTTCATCAATGGGAATCTCCGGGCTCAGAAGAGGGTTGAGCAAGCTAAGGAAATCCTGGAGAAAATTGGCCTGGAGAAGGAAAGGCTTGAAATGTTCTTCGTTTCCGCCTCCGAGGGGCCTCAATTTGCTCAAGTTGCCCGGGAGATGACGGAAAGGATTAAGAAGCTGGGCCCAAGTCCGCTGAGAAAGGAACCTGAGGAGAAAAGCAGGGCCAAAGTGAGGGGGGAAGATGATCATTGCTAAACAAAAGCCACTGGAGGAAATAAGAGAGAAGATAGCCAATTACAAGAAAATCTTGATACTGGGCTGTGGCACTTGTGTTGCCGTCTGTTTTGCCGGAGGGGATAAGGAAGTAGCTACCCTTGCCTTGGCCCTGCGCATGGCGGAGAAAATGGCAGGCGGTGAGAAGGAGTTTGTTGAATATACGGTGGAGAGACAGTGTGAGTGGGAGTTCCTGGATCAAATAAGAGACAAGGTCAAAAAGGTTGACGCTGTTCTTTCCTTGGGCTGTGGGGTTGGGGTTCAGGCTCTGGCGGAGCGCTTCCCAGATACTCCGATCATCCCCGGGGTCAATACTTTATTCATGGGGATGCCTATAGAAGAGGGAACTTTCGCCGAGCGTTGTTCTGGGTGTGGGGACTGCATCCTGGATAAAACTGCTGGGATTTGCCCGGTGACCAGGTGTCCCAAAGGGCTACGCAATGGGCCATGCGGGGGATACCGGGATGGCAAATGCGAGGTTGACCCTTCCCGAGACTGTGCCTGGGTATTGATCTACGAACGCTTGAAGAAGAGGGGCAAGTTAGAGGATCTCAAGGTTATACAACTCCCGCAGGACTTTTCTAAATCCGGTCATCCCCGGCTAATCACGACAGAGGTCTAGCAAGAAATCTAAGACCTTCCCCTTTTTAATTGCTTCTCTACCCTGATGAGGAGTTCAGCCGGAGCCACCGGCTTATCGATGAAATCCTCGGCCTCCAGAGCCAGCCCCTGGCTGAGGGCGAGAGAAGTCTCGCTGACCTTCTCCGAGAAGGAGGTGAGCATAACGACTGGGATTATGGAAAGCTCCGGATCCTGTTTAAGTTTCTCACAAACCTTGAATCCATCCATCCGGGGCATCATTATATCCAGTAAAATGAGATCTGGCTTTTCCTCTTTTGCCTTAGCCAATCCCTCATCCCCGTCAGAAGCAGTAATCACTTGATAGGGCTTGCTCTCCAGCACTATGCGCGTGGCCTCTACGAAATCGGGATCGTCATCTACTAGAAGTATCTTTGCTGGCCTTTCCATTTAATCCCCCTTTACCTAGACCTTGCCCACCTTCTTCAACAGCCTTTCTACTCGCTCAATAAGGGTATGGGGGGCTATAGGCTTCTCGATATAGTCATCAACGTCGAGGGCCAAGCCTGTCTCCAGCTCATATCTCCTTCGGCTGGCATCTTCCCTCACCGAGGTAAGAATCAGGATGGGAATATTAGCGTATTTGGCCCGCCGCGGGTCTTTTAACTCTTTGCAAACTTCAAAGCCGTCCATCCGGGGCATGAGGAGATCAAGAATCATGAGATCGGGTTTCTCCTCTTTTAGCTTCTCCAGGGCCTCTATTCCATCCCGAGCAGTAGCCAGCTGGTAACCATGAGCCTCCAGAACCATGCCCATTGCCGCCAGAATGTCAGGGTCGTCATCAACGAGTAAGATCTTTGCCTTCTCCATTACTCCCCCTTATAGTATTGGCCGAGGCAGTAGCCCCGCTTCCTCAACCAGCCGGGGCACGATGTCCTCCCAGGCCACTGCCATTATATGTATTCCGTGCACACCTTCGATCTCCTTAAGCTGCTCGATTATTTCCAGACAAATCCTCACACCTTCTTCCTTAGCCTCCTTAGCATTCTCCATCCGAGTAACTATCTCATCAGGGATGGTCACTCCGGAGACGTAATCCCTCATGTAGCGAGCCATCCCGACCGATTTAATGGGTATAACCCCAGCCAAAATGTGAACTTGCTTATCCAACCCCCGGTCTCGAACTAGCTCCATCCACCGGGAAAATTGAGGAACATCAAAGACTGCCTGGGTCTGGATGAAATCAGCCCCGGCCCTCACCTTTTTGGCCAGTCTCAAGACCCGATACTCAAAGGGATCAGCGAAGGGATTGGCAGCCGCTCCAATGAATAGGGGAACTTCGCCAGCTATGTTTTCGCCACACTGGAACTTCTTCTCATCTCGCATCTGCCTTAGCATCTGAATGAGCTGAATAGAGTCCAGGTCGTAAACCCCCTTGGCCTCCGGATGATTGCCGATCAGCTGATGGTCTCCGGAGAGACAAAGAATATTCCGAATGCCCAGAGCTACGGCTCCTAAGACATCGCTCTGGATGGCGAGCCGGTTGCGATCCCGCGTGGTTATCTGCATCACGGGGTCAAGGCCCATTTGTTTTAGAAGCACGCAGCTGGACCAACTGGACATCCGGACCACTGCCGACTGGTTATCAGTTACATTTATGGCATCACAGTAGGCTTTCAGCAGTTCCCCCTTGCGCTGAATTACACCGCTCACCGAACCTTTTGAGGGGCCAGCCTCCGAGGTAACTGCGAAGTTACCACTTTCCAATACCCTTTCTAGATTCGAATCTGCCTTCATTGTCCCTTCCTTCCTAGAACTTTGAGTTATGGCCTGATTGATTTACTTTGCCATAGTTAAGCTTTGTTAAGCTTTACCTCCACCCACCTGAGCTTCACTCCTGACCTCGGATGATAATCTATCCATTCTCTTTGGCAAGGTAAGGGTGAACTTGCTCCCCTTGCCAGTCTCTGGGCAGGGGCTTTCAGCCCAGATTCGCCCTTTATGGGCCTCGATTATCTTCTTACAAATGGCCAAACCAAGTCCTGCTCCCTTCGTGTTCGTCTGCCTCCCCCGGTAGAAGTCATCAAAGATTCGGGGGAGCTCCTCTGGGGGGATGCCCACGCCGGTGTCTGAGACCTCGATTCTAATAAGGTCATCCTCCTCCTCCAGCTTGAGAGCCACGGTACCAGGAGCTGGGGTAAATTTCACCGCATTTCCCAGCAGATTCTGGAGTACCTGCTGAAGGCGTACCGCTGAGCCTCTGATGGGAGGTAACGATTCTGGCAAACTAACCTTTAACTCCAGCCCCTTTTCCCTGGCCAGGGCCTCAGCAGTTCCCACAGCCTCACGAGCCACCTCCAACAGCGAAAGGGGTTTCATATCCAGCTCAGAGATATCAATCCGGGAGATATCCAGGATGTTATCTATCAGGTTCAGGAGTTCCTTAATCCTTTGGCTATTCCGCTCCAGCACCTCTTTTTGCTTGGGGGTGATGTCCCCCACAAACCCGGAAAGCATCACCTGATTGTAACTTTCCACAGCGGCCAAAGGGGCCTTCAAATCATGAGAAGCGATGGAGAGGATATTTGCCAGGGTCTTCATGGTACGGTCATACCTCGACCAGACCACTCTAATCAGCTTTCTCAGCAAGTCAAAGCCAGCTTTGGGGTTCTGTTCCAGCAAGTGTCGGAAGGAAGCCCCATCAATGCCGATAACCCGGGTGTTAGTCACACACCTGGCTGACACGGCGAAGGGGTAACGCCATAGTGCGGCTGACCATCCGAGGATCTCTCCGTCGCCTATGACATAAGCCGTACCTTGCTTCCTGGGAGTTGAGCCAAGTCGAATCTTCATTTCGACAGCGACTTTTCCCTCGACAACCATGTAAATCTTTTCCGCCGGATCGCCTTCCCTGAAGATCAAGTCTCCCGGTTGATAGGCTTCCTCCTGACTGAACGAGGCTATCTTGTCCAGCAGCTCATCTGCCAGTCCCTGGAACAATTGGAATCTAGTCAAGATATCACTGGAGACCAACTATTTATCCCCCCTCGCTACCATTATACGGCTTAATTCTGAGCTCATCAAGCAGAAAGCCCCAAGCATTGGATCACTTGGGCAGGGTAAAAACGACTTTGCAGCCTCTAGTCGGCTCCCCGAGGCTTGCCGGGCTCTCGGCCCATATCTTGCCTTTATGTGCTTCCACTATCTTCTTGGCGATAGATAATCCCAGGCCAACCCCAGGGAAGGTTACATCTCGACCCCGGTAATACTCCTCGAAGACCTTAGCGAGTTCACCCTGAGGTATTCCTACTCCGGTATCAGCCACCTCTGCCACGACGCCATCCTCGCCCTCCCTTAGGCTTATGGTGATCTTGCCACCAGGGGGGGTAAACGCAAGTGAGTTATCCAGTAGCTTGAGGAAGACCTGTTTTAGCTGACCGGGGGCGCCGCTGATCAGGGGTAAGTTCCCCAACACTTCGGTGCGGAGTTTTATCGATTTCTCCTCTGCGGAAGCTTGTGCTTCCTTCACTGCTTCTGCCAGGACATCGGGAAGATAAATTTGCGTGAACTCCTCCTCCTCCCCCTCACTCTGTATACGAGAGGCATCCAGAAGGTTCCGCACCAGAGCTACAACCTCATTGATACGCACAATGCATCTTTCCAGCATTAACTTTTGCTTATCACTCACCTCGCCAGCAAACCCTTGTAGCATTACCATTAAATAACCCTCAACTGCTGTTAGGGGCGTCATCAGATCATGAGCCACTACCCCAGTCGAGCAAGCGAGAATGCGTCGAACCTCACCCAGCCTGGCGGAAACCACCTTGGAGATGTGCCTCATAATTACATGGCCAATGCGAGGGTCTGAGTTCATAAGCTGACGGAGTCTCGCGGCATCTACATGGATTAACCGGCAGGACTCCAGGCAGAAAGCCGAAGCCGTAAACACATAAGGTTCCACCAGGGCCGACCAGCCAAAGCTTTCCCCTTTCCCCAGAACGTCAATGGTGGCCTGTTTTAGCGCAGCAGTGCGGCCTAAGCTAACCTCCATCTTTAGGGCCACCCGCCCTTTTCCCACCACCCAAAGGCTTTCAGCCCTCTCGCCTTCAGCAAATATCCTGCTGCCGGCGGCATATTCTTCCTCAGCACTCAGTTTGGCTACCTGCAACAATCCACCCTCGTCCAAGTCCTGGAATAATTCAGATTCGGCCAGAAGTTCCTTCAGAGAACCTGTTTTCCCCATCTAGCTTTTCCTTTCAGATTGACCTCTGCAGCTTGTGGCTATAATCCGGCAGCGTCGAGCACGGCGGGAACCATTTTTTCCCAGCCTATGGCCATAATATGCACTCCCTGGCAGATGGTCTTCAGTTCCTTGATAAGCCGGGCTGCAATTTCAATGCTCTTCTGTCGCTTATTCTCCGCCTTGTCCATTTCCTCGATGAGGCTATCTGGCACATGTACACCGGCAACATTTCGATTCATAAAGCGAGCCATACCAGCCGATTTCAGAAGTATAATTCCAGCCAATACAGGCACATTAAGGTGCTTCACTTGTTCCATGAACTGGGCGAACTTCTCCGGTTCATAAATGGCCTGAGTCTGAAAAAATTTAGCTCCCGCTTTGATCTTCTTCTCCATCTTAATGATCTGAGGCTCTAGAGGGTTAGCCCCAGGGGTCACTATGGCCCCCAGAAGAAAGTTTTGGCTCCCTTTGAGTTCCTTGCCAGCCAGATCCTTGCCCTGGCACAGGGTGCTGGCTGCCTGAAGAAGTGAGACCGAGTCGAGGTCGAAAACTGGTTTAGCCTCGGGGTGATCTCCCAAGGAAACGTAATCGCCGGTAAGGCAAAGGACATTCTCAATTCCCAGTACCCAGGCAGAAAGCAAATCAGACTGCAAGGCAATGCGATTGCGGTCACGGCAAGTAAGCTGGAAGATGGGTTCAATGCCTCTTTCCTTCAATAAATGACAGATGGCCAGCGAGCCCAGCCTCATCACTGCGCTCTGCTGATCGGTAACATTGACTGCCACCACCCTATCTTTAAGCAAGTCGGCATCCTCCAGCATTTCTTGAACGTCTATGCCCTTCGGCGGACCGACTTCAGCCGTTATCACAAACCTGCCGGAAGAAAGTGCTTCACTGAGCTTGCTCACTATTCACCTCCTCGGTTCACTTTGTACAGAGTTGAAGCAGCGTTCGGATGCCACAGTTAGCTTTTTAAATTCCGCAGCACCTTACGTGGAGTATGCCTTACCACAGGTATTTGCAGTCCTTTTTTTCTTAGTTAGAATGATACCGCTTTCACTCTGTGAAAGCAATATGTCGCTCAGGACTGAGCCCTTGGACCTATGAATGCTTTCTTTCTTGACCTAAGCAATAAAGCTTTCTATTATAGTTCTAGGCCCCTTGGACTAAATTGAGCCTTGGAGGGATAAAGATGAAGGCAAGGATCGGCATCAATGGTTTTGGTCGAATAGGTCGTCAGGTGTTTAAAGCCATAGGTGATTACCATGCTGAGAGCTTAGAAGTGGTGGCCATTAACGACCTCACCGACCCCAAGACGAATGCTCATCTTTTCAAGTATGATTCCAATTATGGGCGCTACCCTGGACAAGTGGAGGCCACAGAGGATTCAATCATCATCAATGGGAAGGAGGTACATGTGCTGGCCGAGCGTGACCCGGCTAAGATACCCTGGCAGGACTATGGAGTTGACCTCGTAGTGGAATCAACCGGCCTATTTACCGAGGCCTCCAAAGCTGCAGCTCATTTGAGGGGTGGCGTTAAAAAGGTCATAATCAGTGCTCCAGCCAGGGGAGAGGATATCACCATCGTTTTGGGCGTCAATGAAGAGCAGTATGACCCTAAGAGACATAACATTATCTCCAACGCTTCCTGCACCACCAACTGTATTGCCCCAGTGGTCAAGGTACTTCACCAGAATTTTAGGGTGACCAAGGGATTAATGTCCACTATCCATTCCTATACTAATGACCAAAGGCTTCTGGACATGTTCCATCGAGATCTTCGCCGTGCCAGGGCTGCAGCTATGAATATAGTTCCCACCACCACCGGAGCTGCCCGAGCAGTTACAGTGGTAATCCCGGAGCTTAAGGGCAAACTCCATGGGCTGGCCTTCCGGGTGCCTACTTCCACCGTCTCCCTGGTGGATTTCGTGGCCGATGTAGAGAAGAAGGTCACGGTGGAAGAGGTAAACGAAGCTTTCCGAGAAGCAGCAGAAGGAAGGATGAAAGGGATTCTGGAATACTGTGAGGAGCCACTGGTCAGCCTTGATTTTAAGGGTAACCCTGCCAGCTCTATCTTTGATAGCCTCAGCACCATGGTCATCGAGGGCAATATGCTAAAGGTGCTGGCCTGGTATGATAATGAATGGGGATATAGCTGCCGCACAGCGGACTTGGCAGCCTATGTTTTCCAAAAAGGACTTTAGCCACGGTTAAGCCAAAAGAACATCCCGGTGGCTAAGGTCTACCGTTTGAAGGAGGTTTTCTCCGATCCCCAGGTGCTGCATCGCCAAATGGTCATTGAATTTGAACATCCTAAAGCGGGGAAGGTAAGGCAAATCGGAATAGCTATTAAGCTGTCAGATACTCCGGGCAGTGTCAGGAGGCCCTCGCCTCTCTTAGGGGAAGATACGGACGAGATTTTGCTAAATCTAGGATACGCCCCTGAGGAGACTAAGAGACTGCGGAAATCTGGAATAATATGCTAGTCAAGCGGGTGCCTAGGAAGCCGACCCTCTTCTCCTCTTCCTTCTTTCCGCCACCTTAAGGCGTATCAGGGAGCGACGCAGGGCAGCTTCAGCAGCGGCTGTGTCTACCTCAGGCCCTCCCGCCTTCAGGGTTTCCTCGGCACGGCGTCTGGCTGCTTCAGCCCGGGCAACATCAATTTCCTCCGCTCGCTCACAGGCATCGGCTAGGATGATTACCTTGTCCGGACGCACCTCAAGGAAGCCGCCAGTTACAGCTAGATAATGTTCCTCGTTGTCCTTCCTCACCAGTAGGTCCCCGGGTTGAAGCATGGTCATCAAGGGAGCATGATGGGGGAGAATGCCCAGTTGTCCCTCTATTCCCCAAGCAACAACCGCGCTCACATCGTCAGAGAAGACCTCTTTCTCCGCAGTAACGATCTCCAACCTAAAAGTCGCCACTATCCTTCCCTCATCTTCTTAGCTTTCTCCACTGCCTCATCAATTGTGCCTACCATATAGAAGGCGGCCTCGGGGAGGTCATCATGCTTCCCTTCCAGAATTTCCCTAAATCCCCGAACCGTCTCTTTGATGGGCACGTATTTACCGGGCATCCCAGTGAAGTGCTCGGCCACGTGGAAGGGCTGAGAGCAGAACCTTTGAATTCTTCTAGCTCGGTGAACAGTGAGCTTATCCTCCTCGCTCAGCTCCTCCATTCCCAAGATAGCTATTATATCCTGTAGTTCCTTATATCTTTGCAGGGTTGCCTGCACCCCTCTCGCCACCTTATAGTGCTCCTCACCAACGATGAGAGGGTCAAGCATACGAGAGGTTGAAGCTAGGGGATCAACCGCCGGATAGATACCGAGTGCCGCAATAGCTCTATCCAGAGCAACCACAGCATCAAGATGACCGTAAGTGGCTACTATCCCCGGATCGGTATAGTCATCCGCAGGAACATAGATAGCCTGGAAAGAGGTTATGGAACCCTTTTTGGTGGTGGTGATTCGCTCTTCCAGCTCACCGACGTCTGTCCCTAGAGTCGGTTGATAACCTACGGCCGAGGGCATGCGACCCAGCAAAGCCGAAAGTTCCATGTTGGCCAAGACATAACGGTATATGTTGTCTATGAACAGGAGGACATCCTGCCCCTCCTCGTCGCGGAAATATTCTGCCATCGACACCCCGCTCAAGCCAACTCGAGCTCGAGTTCCCGGCGGCTCATTCATTTGACCGAAGACAAGCACCGTCCGCTCCAAAACCCCAGACCTTTTCATCTCCAGCCAGAGGTCATTACCTTCCCTTGAGCGCTCACCTATGCCGGCAAAAACAGAGACTCCGCCATGCTCTACCGCAACATTGCGAATAAGTTCCATAATGATAACCGTCTTCCCTACACCAGCTCCGCCATAAGCCCCAACCTTTCCCCCTCTTCTAAAGGGCGTGATGAGGTCCATCACCTTGAGCCCTGTCTCCAGCACCTGAGGAGTTGTCTCCTGTTCTTGTAAAGGAGGCGGAGGACGGTGGATAGGAAATCTCTTGGCAGTTTTGACTTCCCCTAGTTCATCAATAGGCTCACCAAAAACATTGAACAGCCGGCCCAACGTCTCCGGGCCAACTGGCACAGTTATGGGGGTTCCCATATCAATGGCCTCAGCCCCTCTCTTCAGTCCATCGGTAGGTGTTAGGGCAACGCCGCGCACCCAGTTATTCCCGACGTGAGCCTGTGTTTCAACCACTACCTTGCCGCCATCCATAGGAATTTCGATGCCGTTGTTTATCGCCGGTAGCTCCTCAGGAGGAAATTCTATATCGACTACGGTTCCGATGACCTGGACTACCTTGCCTTTAGCCATTTGCTGCCCCCCTCAAGCAAATCTTAGGGCTTCAGCTGCTCCGCTAATATCGCAGATCTCCTTGGTGATAAGCTCCTGTCTGGTTTTATTTATAGTTAAAGTTAGATCACTGATGAGCTCACTGGCGTTATCGCTGGCATTGCGCATGGCTACCATCCTGGCTGAGTGCTCGCTGGCCTTCAGCTCAAGCACAGCGTGATATACCTCCATCTCGATATATCTTGGCAATAGCTCGTTCAAAACAACCTCAGAGCTGGGCTCATAAATATACTCCACCCTTTGTAGTGGAGATACTTCCGTAGGCTTGACCGGAAGTAGAACTTCCATCGTAGGTCGCTGAACCATAGTGCTGATAAAGCGGGGATAAGCAATATGCACTATATCAACCTCGCCTTTGGTGTACTCTTCAATGACGACCCTGGCGATGGGCATGATCTCCAGCAGAGAGGGCCTATCACTGATCCCGATGAACTCAGCTACTACATTCTGTCGGGTGCGGAGCGCAAAGCTCCTCGCCTTCCGACCTACCGCGACAAAGCTGATAGGGACGCTCTGCCTTAAGACGAAGTCGGCGACAAGGCGATTTAGATTGGCATTTAGCCCGCCACATAACCCGCGGTCGGTGGCCAGATGAAGTATGCCGATTCTCCTAATCTCCCTCTTCTGAAGTAGAGGATGAACCTCTGCATCAGTCCATGGGTGAATAGCAAGGTCAGACACCACCTGAGTTATCTTCTCGGCATAAGGTCGCCCGGCAAGAGCTTGTTGCTGGGCCCTTCTCATTTTAGCCGTGGCAACCATCTCCATTGCCCGGCAAATCTTTGCCGTATCTTGAATGCTACGCATACGACGGCGAAGTGCTTGAATGCTGGCCATTATTATTCACCCCAAAATTCGAGGAATTTTTGGGGACCCCGTATTATTTTAATAGGTAGCCCCCTGCTTAAACTCTTTTATCGCTGCCTGCAAAGCTTCCTCTGTCTCAGGTTTTATTTCCAGGTCTTCATTTATGCGCTTCTCTATCTCCGGATGATTGCTCTCCATGAATCGGTGAAAGTTCTCCTCCCAGGAGATTACCTTGTCCACTGGCACATCGTCAAGATAGCCGTTGTTCAGGGCATAGAAGATCATCACTTGCTTTCCCAACGACAAAGGTGAGTATTGGGGCTGTTTTAGTACCTCTACAGCACGGCGGCCCCTTTCCAACTGAGCCCTGGTGGCCTGATCCAACTCCTCCGTGCCAAACTTGGTAAAGGCCTCAAGCTCTCGAAACTGAGCCAGATCCAATCTCAGCCTGCCCGCCACCTGCCTCATGGCCTTTCGCTGTGCCGCGCCACCAACCCGAGATACCGACAAGCCAGCATTTATCGCTGGACGAATTCCAGCATTAAATAAGTCAGTCTCCAGATAAATTTGCCCATCGGTGATAGAAATTACATTTGTAGGTATGTAAGCCGATACATCTCCAGCCTGAGTCTCCATAATAGGCAAAGCGGTGAGGGAACCACCTCCGTACTCGGGAGCTAATTTGCAGGCTCTTTCGAGAAGCCTGCTATGTAAATAGAAAATGTCGCCGGGATAAGCTTCTCTTCCTGGGGGACGGCGGAGCAGGAGAGAAAGCTGGCGATAAGCCCAAGCATGCTTATAAAGATCGTCGTAGACGATTAAGGCATCTCTGCCCTGCTCTAGGAACTCCTCGCCCATGGCACAACCTGAATAAGGAGCGAGATATTGCAGCGGTGCGGGATCGGAGGAATCGGCAGTCACTACGATCGTGTGCTCCATAGCTCCGCGTTGCTCCAAGGTGTCTACCAACGAAGCTACTTTAGCGGTCTTCTGCCCAATAGCTACGTAGATACAGATGAGATCCCCACCCTTTTGGGCGATTATGGTATCAATGGCAATGGCGGATTTCCCGGTGAAGCGGTCGCCGATGATAAGCTCGCGCTGACCGCGCCCAATAGGGGTCATGCTGTCTATGGCCTTAAGCCCGGTCATCACTGGCACATCTACCGGCGCCCTCCTCGTCACGTTTGGAGCCACTCGCTCTACAGGCCTAGCCTTTGCTGTCCTAACCGGACCTTTGCCATCACGAGGGCGACCTAGGGGGTCAACCACCCTTCCGATCAGCTCTTCGCCTACGGGAACCTGGATTACCCTTCCGGTTGCCTTTACCTCATCCCCCTCCTTGATCTTACTGCAATCGCCGAGGACAACTACGCCAACCTGGTCTTCCTCTAAATTAAGAGCGAGCCCCATGATGTCATGGGGAAACTCCAGTAGCTCGTTGTAGGATACGCCGCTAAGCCCGTAAACACGGGCAATGCCATCGCCAACCTCTACCACCGTGCCCACATTAACTGCAGCAACCACCCCGGAGAACTGCTCTATCTGCTCCCGAATGATGGTGGTGATATCCTCTGCTCGCATCGCCATCTTCTCACCTCCTTACCCCAAGAGGCCTTCCTTTAACTCCCTAAGCCTGGTTCTTAGGCTTCCGTCAACAAGCTCATCCCCAACTCGGGCAATAAAGCCGCCGATGAGCTCAGGGTCAACCCTGGTGGAAACCAGCACCTTCTTCCCCGTAAGTTTTGCCAGGTGTTCGCGGATACGGCCTTCGGTCTCCCTATCCAGAGGCACAGCGGTGGTCACCTCAGCATGCTCTATGCCTTGGTGAACATCGGCCAGGCGCTCGTACTCCACCAATATCTCGCTCAAGAGCCTGAACCTGCGCCTGACTATAAGTAAGTACACTAAGTTGAGAATCAAATCCCTCACCCCTGGCAAGCAGTGCCTTATGAGCTGGGCCTTCTCCTCAAAGCGAACCTTCGGACTTTCTAGGATGGCTACCAATTCTGGATCGCTCAGGGTAGAAACTACTCTCCTCAAGTCGGAACGCCATGGCTCAATCTCTCCCTTTGCCTCTGCGATTTGAAACACTGCCTGGGCATGTCTTCTTGCGGCAATACTCATGATTCTTCACTTACCCTTTAGACCTTCAGCCTCTTCCAGCACCTCGTTTATCAATCGGCGATGACGCTCCTTATCCAAAGTCTCCCGGATGACTTTCTCTGCCGCCAGCATGGCCAAATCAGCAAACTCGCGGCGGAGCTGCTGAATGGCTTGATCCCGCTCCAGCTCGATTTCACTCCGAGCTCGGGCAACAAGGGCCTCCGCCTGGGCCTTGGCCTCCTGCCGAGCCTCTTCCTTAAGCTTCTCTCCCAGGGCACTTGCCTGAGAGATCAGCTTTTGACCCTCCCGGCGAGCTTCCTCCAACCTCTGCTTTGCCTCCTGGTCAGCCTCAGCCAGACGTTTCGCTGCCAGTTCGGACTGCTCCATGCCTTCCCTGATCCGGCGTGATCGCTCATCGAATATGCGTAGGATAGGCTTATAAGCGAAGAGAAATAGAATTCCTAACAAGACCCCAAAAGTTATAATCTGGGACAATAAACCATACCAAGTAATGCCTATTCCCAAACCAGCCTCCTTACGAAGATCGAATAAGCTTATTTAATAAACATAACTGCCAGGATAACCATCATTAAACCTACAATTACGCCGATTATCACACCGGCTGCAGCCATTACAGCTATGATGCTTGGAATGCCATCATTATTCATTGCCTCCCCCCACCTTAAATGCTCACCACCATGGCCAGGATAATCCCCACGATCAGGGCATAGATAGCAATTGCCTCAGCAAAAGCGATGCCTAAAATCATATTGGTCATGATGGCTCCCCTCGCCTCGGGGTTTCTTCCCAGTGCCTGCATCGCCCCGTAGCCTAGAATTCCTACACCGATTCCCGGGCCTATGGCGCCCAACCCCATAGCCAACCCTGCTGCCAACATCCTAAAGGCATTCGGATCCATTTCACCTCCTCCTTATTTCAAATTTGAACTTTTCATCCATGTATCTCACGAGGAGTAACT
>CAZJSO010000026.1:0-14941 GCA_964548795.1 uncultured Dehalococcoidia bacterium
TTCTCCCGGGCAATCCTGTCCTTAATGCGTTTAACCAAGGGGCTTTTGAACTCAACTACCCGCCCGCAGCCAAGGCAAACCAGGTGATGGTGTTCCTCCAGGCCTTTGGCCTCGTAGTGATGATGCTCTTCAAGGAAATGCCTCTCCTCAACGAGGCCCAGTTTCTTGAACAACTGCAGGTTGCGGTAAACGGTGGAGAAGCTGATGCGGGGCTCCTTCTCCTTGGCCCGCCGGAAGAGTTCATCGGCATCGAGATGCCCCTCTGCTCGACGAATGATGTCTAAGAGCAACCTCCGCTGGCTGGTTAGCCGACGGCCCGTTAGAGCTGGTTCCTTTTGCGAAACTTCAGCCATTATTGCAAAAGAATTCCATTTGCAATCTAGCATAGAAAACAAGACTTGTCAAGTATGCGTGCTTCGTTGACGAGGTGGGGTACAGGCCCTATAATTAAAATCGAGGAGTAACCGTTAACATAGCTAGGAGGTAGCTAGGATGGCTAATCAGCTAGGGAAAAGATATTATTGTCCCAAGTGTGGCACCGAGTTAATAGTCACCCGGGCTGGCGAAGGCACTCTTAAATGCTGCGGCCAACCCATGATCCTGAAGAGCTGAGGAGGAAGAATGCCAAATCAGTTGGGCAAGCGCTATCGCTGTGAGATTTGTGGCACTGAGGTTCTGATCACCAAGGCTGGGGAGGGACAGGTGGAGTGCTGTGGTCAGCCTATGCAGGTCCAACAGCCCCGCCCACTTCCCTCTTCTGATTAGAGTCGTCAGCCTCTAAGCACCATTGCTAGTTGGGCTTAGCTCATTTTGGGGCGGTGGTAAAGAGGATATAGGCCCCTAGAATATATAAGGTGAGAAGAAGAGGACTTTCCCAATCAAGCACTCTCAGTAGTTTGCGTTTTGAGTGAAGAAGTAGCCCGAGAGCTATGAATGTGGTCATGAGGACGGCAATGCCAGCAGCCCAAAGCTGACCCGGAGAGATAGAGGACAGAATTGGTCCTCGCCAGTAAAACAAATCTGCCGTAGCAATAATGATTCCGGTGTTGAATAGATTGCTCCCCAAGAGGTCAGCCAAGGCCATATCTGTAGCGCCCAACTTCAAGGCAGCAGAACAGACTGCCAGTTCTGGCAGCGAGGTAATAATGGCCAGAAATAGGTTTCCTACGAAGCTACTTCCCCAGCCGGTGACCTCAGAGATCTCGTCCCCGATGCTCGCCAGCCAAATCCCAGCCCCGACGATGGCCAATCCTGCCAAGGCAAAGCTGAGATAGGTTCTCCTGGCAGAGAGGTGCTGGTACTGGAGTGCTTGAGGTTCTGAGGCCATGAGGTCTCCGTGGTTTTGTTCCGCTTTGAAAAGCCACCGCAGACACAGCAGGTAGAGCACTGCAAGAGTCAGACTGAAGGGACTGAGCCAGCCTACAGCCAGATCAGGAATCCAATCTCCTACGAGAAGCCCTACCCCTGCTAGGCCAATGAGTAGAGCACTCAATCCGGCCAGGAGAAGATTGCCTGAATCAGCTTTGCCCAGGAAAGGCCCGGGCCGGTGGAGAAAGTCCAGCACCACTACGATTAGAAGATTGAAGAGGTTACTTCCTAAGACTACGCCGATGGCTAGGTCGGGAACCTTCACCAGTGCGGCTGCGCTTACCCCGGTGACGAGTTCGGGCATGGAGGTCATGGCGGCCAGAAGCAAGAGTCCAACCCAAGCCCGCGTCAGTCCGGTTTTCTCTGCCAGGGCATCTCCATACTTTGATAGCTTTGTCCCGGAGACAACCACTATCGAAGCGCAGACCAGGAATTTTACCCAGACCAAGATCATCTTTAAGCGATTCCCTAAAAATTCTGGGTTTCTACGTGCCCTGCAGATTCGTTTTTAACTGGTTTGTTTAGCCTGCCTAGCAACACGATTGGCTATCAGAGCTGCCGCTGCTCCGGCAGCTACACCGCTGTCAATGTTCACCACTGTGAGGCCCAACGTACAGGCTTGGAGCATGGCGGTCAGCGCGCTTAACCCTTTCTCCCCTAAGCCCCAGCTGAAGGAAGTCGGAACGCCTATTATGGGAACATCAACTAGGCTGGCAACTAGAGCAGGAAGAGCCCCTTCCCTACCTGCAGCTACCACGATAACAGCCACATCTGCCCCGAGCATCTCCTTCAGCGGGGTAAATAGTCGATGAATGCCAGCTACCCCGACGTCATAGGCGCACAGAACCTCACAGCCCATCTCCTCGGCCACGATTCTTGCCTCTTCAGCCACCGGTATGTCTGACGTCCCTGCAGTTAATACTCCAATCTTGCCGCCGGTCTTCTCAGCCAGGAAGTCTTTGTGCCTTAGGATGGCTATACCTGAACTTCCTTCTTTCTGCAGAGAGATATCCGCTGGCAGAGCCTTCTCAAGAACTTCAAGGTGACGTTCTGTTACCCGACTGATTATAACTCGCCCTCTTTCTTGCACTGCTCTTAAAGCTATCTCCCGCACATCCTCCGGGGTTTTCCCCTCCGCTAGCACTACCTCGGGGATGCCTCGGCGAACCTCCCGTCCGATATCCAGTTTGGCTAGTCCGGCAATCTCCTCCACTGCCCATATGCGAAGTAGCTTCTCGGCTTGGGCTACTGAGATCTCGCCCTTGGCCAGCCTCTTCAGAATTTCCTTCACGGTGCCTTTATTATATAATGATGCGTCTATAAAAATCTCACCTATGGAGGACTTATGAGCCGCAAGTTGTTAGTTATAGACTCTCGAACAGCGGGAATTTCGGGGGATATGCTTTTAGGAGCCTTGGTTGACCTGGGGGCCGATGTTTCTAAACTGTTGGCCGCTTTGAAATATGTCGAAGAAAACTTCCCCGGTTGTAAGGAATTGCGACTGGAATTTAAACCTGTTATCCGGGGTGAAATGAAAGGGCAGAAGGTGGAGTTGGAGGCTCGAGAGGAAAGCCGGGAGAGGACCAGTGCCGAGCTCGAAGAGGCAATATCTCAGATCTCGGAGAAGCTCGGCCTTTCAAGCCAGGCTCAAAAACTGGCCCGGGATACTATTACGACCCTAGCCCGAGCGGAGGCCAGAGTGCATGGGGAAACCCCGGAGGGGGTGCACCTGGCGGAATTAGGCTCAGTGGATACGGTGGTTGATATAATCGCCGTGGCCATAGCTTTAGAAGACTTGGGGTTTCTGGAGGAAACGCCAGTTTACGCTACCCCTGTGGGGGTGGGGAGCGGACTCCTGAATTTTTCCCATGGTCTGGTTCCAGTTCCCCCACCTGCTACCTTGGAGATACTGCGGGAAAAAGGATTCCCTCTGATTGGACACCCAGTTGATCATGAGCTGGCTACCCCTACCGGCGTTTCTTTGCTGACGAATTTGGCTGATGAGGTTATTAATTGCTATCCACCGATGAGACCGGTGAGGGTGGGTTATGGAGCCGGGGAAGCGGAGCTGCCCCAGATACCCAACTTGCTTCGGATTGTAGCCGGTGAGCCAATTGAGGGGACTTTATTAACCGAGACAATTTATATGCTGGAGACGAATGTAGATGATGTTCCTGGAGAGGTGGCAGGACATGTGGTGGACAGGGCCTTGAAAGAGGGGGCCAGGGATTGCTGCCTTATCCCCATGTTCACCAAGAAGAATCGTCCGGGGCAGATAATCCAGATAATGGTCGAAGAGGGGAAAGTGGAAAAGTTAGCTCAGATGCTGTTTGAGGAGTTGGGCACGCTCGGGGTGCGCTCCTATCCCTGCCAGAGGTACATTCTGGATCGGGAATTCATCCCGGTCGAGGTAATGGTTGGACGAAAGAGGGAAATGGTTGTGGTAAAGATGGCCCGGGACAAGAGAGGGAAGGTAGTGCAACTCAAGCCGGAGTATGAGGAATTAAAGAGGCTAGCGGAGCGAAGTGGTAGATCGCTACGGGAAATCACCAGGTTAGTTCAGAGAGCAGCTTGGGAGAAGCTGGCTGGGGAATCAGCGCTCAAGCAGAGCGGCCACGCCGGGCAAAGTAGCCCCTTCTAAGAATCTTAAGCTGGCTCCTCCTCCCATGGAGACAAAACTCATTTGGGAGGTAAGTCCTAGCCTTTCCAACGCAGCAGCGGTTTCCCCGCCACAAACAATGGTGGTGGCTTTAAGGCCAGCCAGTACCTCGGCCAGTGACCAGGTGCCCCGAGCAAAGGCAGGTTGCTCGAAGACCCCCATGGGCCCATTCCAGAGGATTAACCTGCATTGCTTTAGTTTCTTGGCAAACTGCTTAATGGTCTGGGGCCCGATGTCCAGTATTTGCCAGCCCAGGGGTACCTCTCCCAGCTTTATCGTCTTGCCCTCTGCCGAGTCTGGCCTAGTAGCCACCACAACATCAGAGGGCAGGAGAAGCTGTCCCCTGTTGTCAGAGACCTCTTTTAATAAACGCTGGGCGAAGTCAAGCTTGTCCTCCTCTACCCGTGAGCTCCCCACCTGCCAGCCCTGTGCCTTGAGGAAGGTATTAGCCATACCACCACCCACGAGCAGTACATCCACCTTCTGGGAGATTTTCTCCAGAAGGCCGATCTTATCGCCTACCTTAGCCCCGCCGATAAGAACAGCAAAGGGGTGTGCTGGGACAGCCAGCACCCTTCCCAGATATTCCAGCTCCTTTTCCATTAGAAAGCCAGCCACTGCCGGAAGATAACGGGTTATCCCCACGGTCGAGGCATGCGCTCGATGGGATACACTAAAGGCATCGTTTACGAAGATATCAGCTAGGTTGGCCAGAGACTTGGCAAAGTGGGCCTCATTGGCTTCCTCCCCAGGATGGAAGCGGAGATTCTCCAATAACAGGGCTTCGCCTTCTCTTAACTGGGCCACCCCTTGCTCCGCCTCTTCCCCTACACAATCCCGAACGTGAAGCACTTGCCTTCCCAGTAGTTCGGACAGCCGCTGGGCTACTGGGGCCAGACGTAACTCCTCTATCACCTTTCCACCAGGGCGGCCAAGATGAGAACACAGGATAACCTTAGCTTTTTGGTGAGCTAGATATTGAATGGTGGGAAGAACAGCCAGAAGCCGCTGGTCACTCTTTACTTTCCCTGTAGCCTTGTCCAGCGGCACATTGAAATCCACCCGCACCAGAACCCGCTTCCCCGCTACATCTATTTCCCTTATGGTCTGCTTTTTCATCAGGCAGAAGGGAGCTCCGTGACCCTCAGAGGGGCTTTCTACCACCTCCTGCCGGGACAGGCGGTGTCCATTATACAATATCGGGGAAGGCAAGGTCTACAAGCCTATGTGGTGTACTGATGGACTTACAAAGTGCCTGAGGTAGCAGCTCAGAGACATCCTGGCAATATGACCAGCGTTGCGATTGGACCTTCAGTTCCTAGGGACAAAAGTCAGACCGTCTTTAGAGGTCGTGCCTTCCTTCGTGTGAGGAAGAGCAAGCTTAGCAAGAGGCCTAACAGTGAGGCCAGGGCTATCTCCAGGGGCCTTAACCAGAGGGGGATTGAGATGGCAGAGGCAACCGAGACGCCTGACGGCGTTGGGGAGGAGACTGCCGGCGCTGGCTGCTCAGCTTGACCTGCCTCGCGGCCCTCTTTGCCCTGTGGAATCACTTCAGCTTCGTGTGGGATGCCTCGCTTTTCTGCCGCGAATGGTGCTGCTGGGGTGACCTCCTCGGGTGATTTCCCCTCCTTGGGTGCCAAGCTCCCTACTCGGGGAAGGGGAGATTCAACTTGAGGCAGCACTGCAGGCGGGGAAGCCAGGCCGGGTTCGGCCACTGGGCTCTTCTGGACCAGGAACAGTCCGCCAAGGTCGCAAGCCAACAGGGCTACCAGCATTACCAGAACCACCACGGCTACAGGACGCAGCCAACCAAAGGTTGGCAAGCTTATGGGCATAGGTCGTCGGCTTTCTACTGGCTCAGCCAGGGCGAAGGAGTGCCGGAGGGGTGCTTGAGGTAAACCGTGGAGCAGCTCGACGGTCATCTTAAGTGACTCGAGTTCCCGGTGGCACTTCTCGCATACCTCAACGTGATACCTGACAGCATCACGCTCCCAGGAAGTGAGCCGACCATCAATATAGGGAGAAAGCATCTCCCTTATCTTGTCACACTTGCTACGTCGCCGGAACATCCTCACTTTACCCTCTCACTTATTTAGACGAAATTCAGCGGGTAAAAGTTCCTTCTGCTTTAGCAGGATATTGCGCAAATTCACCCTTCCTCGGTTCAGCCTTGACTTCACTGTTCCAAGGGAACTGCCGGTTACTTGGGCAATCTCCTCATAGCTCAGCCCTTGGACATCGGCCAGGATAACCACCAGGCGCTGCTTTTCTGGCAGAGCTAACAAACAGCGACCGAGCAGTCCAGCTAGCTCTTCACGTAGGGCTCTATCTTCGGGAGACTCCATTGGGCTGGTTGTAGGGTCGCCAAACAGTTCGTTCAAAGGAACAGTGGGATGCCGCCGATTAACTCGAATGTGATCTATACAGACATTAGAAGCGATACGAAGAAGCCAGGCCCTAAAGTCGCCGCCTTTGAATCTCGAGATACCCTGCCAGGCTAGTACGAAAGTCTCCTGGGCAGCATCTTCGGCATCCTGTGGGTTCCCTAACATACGCCAGCTAAGGTTGTAGACCTGGCTTTGGTATTTCTCCACCAATTGGTTGAAGGAGTCCAGCTCTCCTGCCTTGGCTTGCTGGACTAGCTCGGCTTCATCGGCCATTCCACCCCACCTAATCTAGTAATCTGCGAGCTGCAGGTAGTTTTCTAGTTGACCTATATTAAGGCCTTAACATATAATCGGTTAGGTTTATTCTAGCATATTCTGGCTTGAAAATACGATGTCTAGATACAGGAAAATGGCCTGGGACGTACTCTCCATTGTTGTTCCCGCTTTACTTCTTTTTCTAGCCTTTAAGCTGGTTTTCCTGATGGCCTACATCCCTAGCCCGAGCATGGTGCCCAACCTCTACCCTGGCCAGCGCATCATAGTGAACAAGGCAGCGTACTGGTTCAGTGAGCCGAGGAGGGGGGATATTGTTGTCTACCACAGCAGTAATTTTAAACGAGCTATCATCCACCGGGTAGTTGGCCTCCCGGGGGACCTAGTGCGGATCGAGCGAGGGAAGCTCTATGTCAATGGCAGGTATGTGGAAGAGCCTTATGTCCAGGGGCACCTCATCTCTACGCCCTCTGAGAGAGTCCCCGCTGGCTCCTATTTCATCATTGGTGATAATCGAGATGCAGCCATCTGGGAGATTGTGCCTCGGAAAAACCTGGTGGGCAAAGCCTGGATACGCTACTGGCCCCCGAGCCGGTGGGGGCGAGTGGCCAACTATCCATTGAACATTGGAGAGGAGCAAGGCTTGAGGATCTCTCAGTTGACCTTGGAACCCGTTTGCGCTATATTGAGTCTGCCCAAACTGGGCCGGTAGCTCAGTGGAAGAGCACCGGACTTTTAATCCGGGTGTCGTGGGTTCGAATCCCACCCGGCTCACTATCTGGGTCACCCAAGCCTTCGACTCTACCTCGCATCTCACCAGCACAGCACATTTACAGGGCCTTTAAGCTATGATATAATTTGGCGAATCAAGATGTTAGCTAAGGAGAGGAAGAAAGGAATCATCGAGCAATTTAGAGTCCACGAGAAGGATACGGGTTCTGCCGAGGTCCAGATCGCTTTGCTGACCGAGCGGATAAATGGATTGACTGAGCACTTGAGAACTCACCGCCATGATTTCCATACCCGGAGAGGGCTCCTCAAGCTGGTAGGGCAGAGAAGGCGCTTCCTGAGATACCTTAACCAGAATGCCCCGGAGCGTTATCAGGCCTTGATCGCTAAGCTTGGGCTCAGGAAATAACCCGCTCCTGAATGTGATAGGAGGTTAAGGCCATGTCGTCTTTCCAAACTGAGATCGGAGGGAGAATATTATCCGTTGAGACGGGAAAATTTGCTGGCCAGGCTAACGGTGCAGTTACAGTTAGCTATGGGGAAACGGTGGTGCTGGTCACTGCTTGCATCAGCCCTAAGCCTCGCCCAGATGTAGATTTTCTCCCCCTAACCGTAGACTACGAGGAGAGGCTTTATGCTGCGGGTAAGATACCTGGCAGCTTCTTCCGCCGGGAGGGACGGCCTGGGGAAGAAGCCATATTAGCCGCTCGGCTCACTGACCGTCCCTTGCGCCCCCTTTTCCCCAAAGGCCTTCGCCATGACGTACAGATTGTGGTGACGGTGCTCTCTGCCGACCAGGAAAACGAGCCGGAGATATTATCCATTATAGGAGCTTCGGCTGCTTTGGGTATTTCAGACATTCCTTTTGACGGGCCGATTGGTGCTACTCGGGTGGGATATAGTTCTGGCCAGTTCATGCTTAATCCTACCTTTAGTGAGCTTGCAGGGAGTGAAATAGACTTGGTGGTGGCCGGGACCAAAGAGGCCGTGGTAATGATCGAGGCTGGGGCCCGTGAGGTGCCGGAGGAAATCATTCTGGAAGCAGTCAAGGTCGGGCAGGAGACCAACCTGAAGGTTATCGAACTTCAGGAGGACTTTATTCGAGCTTGTGGTAAACCTAAGCTTAAGGTGGAGGTCAGTGAGCTTCCGCCCGAACTCGAGGCTGAGGTGGAGGATTGGCTGGAAAGCAAGTTTCCTCAGCATATTTTTGGGAACGGATTTGATCGGGAACAAGCCTGGGAATCCGCTCGAGAGGAGCTCCTGGAGAAGCTGGGGGGGAGTTTTTCCGAGCAGCAACTCGCCTTGGCCTTCGAATCCTGCCTTAGGAAGCAGGTAAGGGCTGATATCTTGGAGAGGGGTCTTCGTCCCAGCGGGCGAGGCCTCAGGGATATCCGTCCCATAAGTTGTGAGGTAGGTACCCTCCCCCGCACCCATGGATCGGGGCTTTTCACCCGAGGGAAGACTCAGGTGCTGACTATCACTACCCTTGGCTCGCCGAGAGAGGAGCAAATAATTGATAGCATCAGCCGCGAGGAGTACAAGCGCTTCATGCACCATTACAATTTCCCTCCCTTCAGTACCGGCGAAACAAGGCGGATGTCAGGGCCAGGCCGAAGAGAGATCGGACATGGAGCCTTGGCCGAGCGAGCCTTGCTGCCAGTCATTCCTGAGGAGTCTGAGTTTCCCTACACTATCCGACTCGTCTCTGAGGTGCTGAGCTCCAACGGTAGCACTTCCATGGCTAGCGTCTGTGGGGGGAGCCTTTCGCTCATGGATGCTGGTGTTCCCATTAAGAGCCCGGTGGCTGGAATTGCCATGGGTTTAGTCACTGACGTGGGTGAACGCTACGCTGTTCTCAGCGATATCGAGGGCCTTGAGGACCATTTCGGAGATATGGACTTTAAGGTCGCTGGTACCAGTAGGGGAGTAACGGCCATTCAGATGGATCTCAAAACGAAGGGTATCAGCTTTGAGATCATAAGGGACGCCTTGGAGCAGGCACGTGAAGGGCGTCTGCTCATCCTCGACCGCATGAGAGAAACCATTAGCCAGAGCCGACCTCAGCTCAGCAAGTATGCTCCTAAAATAACTAAGATAACCATTGACCCTGACAAGATTCGCCAGGTGATTGGCCCCGGAGGACGAACCATTAGGGCTATAACTGAGGAGACTAAGACCTCGATTGACATAGACAATGATGGCACTATCCTCATTGGTTCAACTGATGAGGGAGCTACCAAGAAAGCTATCCAGCTTATTGAAGATCTGACTCAAGAAGTGGAGGTTGGCGGGCTATACACCGGTAAAGTTACCCGAATCACTGACTTCGGCGCCTTTGTGGAGATCTTTCCTGGGAAAGAGGGATTGGTTCACATCAGTGAGCTGGCCGATTATCATGTGTCTCGTGTGGAGGATGTGGTCAAGCCAGGCGATGAAATTATGGTAACGGTCATCGGCATTGACCCGCTGGGAAGGATAAAACTTTCCCGCAAGGCAGTGTTCGAAAAACTCTCACAGATTCCTAGAGCTAGAGTGGGTGTGGGGAAGGAGGGTATAGAGCGGCACGGATCTAGGCCGCGGAGACCTCGAGGAAACCCACCAAGCTCCCGGGGAAAGGGCAAATGAGCCCGATAAACGTGCTGGTTCACGGAGCTCTGGGAAGAATGGGGAGGGAGGTCGCTGAAGCTGTCTCCGAGGACCCGGAGCTCAAGCTGGTGGGGGGTGTGGATTTAAGGGCCAGCGGGGATGTTCTTCAACTGCCTCGAGGTGAGATTCCCCTTTCTGCGGAGTTGGTTCCTTTGCTTGTGGAAGCTCATCCCGACGTGCTGGTGGATTTCACTCGTTATGATGCTACTCTGCCGGCAGCCCGACTGGCAGCCCGGCAAGGAGTAAATCTGGTCATCGGCACTACCGGATTGTCCACGGCCAACCTTCAGGAGATCGAGAAGCTTTGCCAGGAGTACCAGATTGGGGCAGTGGTAGCCCCTAATTTTTCTCTGGGTGCGGTTGTGATGATGTATCTGGCCCGCGTAGCGGCCCGTTTTTTTGATTGGGGCGAGATCATTGAAAGCCATCATGAACAGAAGCTTGATGCCCCCTCCGGAACAGCCATAGCCACTGCTCGGGGGATGGTGGAATTCAAGGGGAGGGGCTTTTCCCATGCTCCCACCGAGAAGGAAAATTTGCCCGGGAGTCGGGGGGCTGAGCTTGAAGGCATAACGATACATAGCGTGAGACTCCCTGGCCTCATGGCTCATCAGGAGGTTATCCTGGGGGCCTTGGGTCAGACGCTGACCATACGCCATGACCAGATAAGCCGAAAGGGGTACATGCCTGGCGTTCTGCGGGCTATCAAGGAAGTGGTGGGCCTCAAGGGGCTGATATACGGGCTGGAGAAGATTTTGGGGCTGGAGTGATGCGGCAGTTTCATGTAGCTATTCTGGGTGCTACTGGGCTGGTGGGGCAAGAGTTCATCCGGATCCTGGAGCAGAGAAACTTTCCCGCAGCCTCTGTTCGTCTCCTGGCCTCCGAAGCCTCGGTGGGGAAGAGGCTGAAGATCTTTGGGGACGAAATAGAGGTGGAGAAGGCCAGCCCGCAGTCTTTTAAAGGAGTAGAAATAGCCCTTTTCTCCGCCGGGACTGCAATTGACCGAGAGTTTGGCCCTATAGCCGCCGGAGCAGGTGCAGTGGTTATTGATAACAGTGCCGCCTTTCGTATGGATCCAGACGTCCCCCTAGTAGTCCCCGAGATAAATCCAGAAGACATAAAGTGGCATAAAGGTATAATTGCTAATCCTAATTGCTCCACCATTCAGATGGTGGTGGCCATAAATCCACTTCACCAAGTCAATCCTATTAAACGCGTTGTTGTGGACACCTATCAGTCCGTTTCCGGGACAGGGAAGCAGGCCCTGGATGAACTCGCTAGCCAGGCACGGCTAGTCCTCGAGGAAGAAAGTGTTTTTCCGCAGGTTTATCCGCATCAGATCGCCTTCAACCTTTTCCCTCACATTGATGTCTTCCTAGAAAACGGTTACACTCGGGAGGAGTGGAAAATGGTGGAGGAGACCAGAAAGATCATGCATGCCGATGGTCTGGCCATCTCCGCTACCTGTGTGCGGGTCCCGGTCTATATCGGACACAGTGAGGCCATTCATTTGGAATTTACCCGGCCAATGAGTCCAGAGGAAGCGAGAGATATATTGTCACGGGCGCCGGGTGTAATTGTAGCAGATGACCCCGAATCCAATGTTTACCCCACACCCTGGGAGGCTGCTGGACGGGATGAGGTTTTCGTCGGACGTATTCGCCGGGATGTTTCCCATCCGAACGGTCTGGCCCTATGGGTGGTTTCCGACAACCTGCGTAAGGGAGCGGCCCTTAACGCAGTTCAGATCGCCGAGGAGCTAATTCGGCATGACTGGCTTTGAGCCGGCATCTGGGTTCCTACCTAATTAGGAGGGGTAAAAAATGGCAAAGCTAGGTCGTCTTCTCACAGCTATGGTGACTCCGTTTGATGAGAGGGGGGAGGTTGATTACGAGCAGGCCAAGAAGCTGGCGCTGGCCTTGCTTCGCTCTGGCAGCGACGGATTGGTGGTCTCCGGGACCACAGGCGAATCCCCCACGCTTTCACGAGAGGAGAAGCTGCGCCTCTTTAGCGAGGTGAAGGAGGCGGTGGGGGGAAGAGGGACAGTGGTGGCTGGCACCGGGAGCTATAATACCCGGGAGACTGTTGAGCTCACCCGGGAGGCGGAGAGGCTAGGGATGGACGCCGTGCTTGTAGTGGTGCCCTACTATAACAAACCCACTCAGCAGGGCCTTTTCGAGCACTTTAAGACGATTGCCTCCAGCACGAATCTTCCCTGTATCCTTTATAATGTGCCCAGTCGGACGGTCACCAATCTTTCCCCTGAGACCGTCATTCGGCTAAGCCGGGTGGATAACATTGTGGGGCTGAAGGAGGCGAGCGGTGATTTATCTCAGGCAACAGAGGTGCTGAGCGGGGTGGAGAAGGACTTTTTGCTCTACAGCGGCAATGATGGGGATACCTTCTCTCTCCTCTCCCTCGGGGGATACGGGGTAATCAGCGTGGCCTCCCACCTGGTTGGCTTACAAATCAAGCAGGTGATTGACAAAGTTGTTGGTGGGGACATAAATCAGGCAGCGGCTATCCACCGGAACCTGTTGCCGTTGTTCAAGGCCCTCTTCGTCCTCTCCAACCCAATTCCAGTTAAATATGCTCTAAACCACATCGGCTTCAAGGTGGGCCCTACTCGTCTTCCTCTTACTCCGCCAGATGAGAAATCCGCTGCCTTTATTGAGAATACCCTGAAGAATTATGAGGTTGATCTCCCTCTCAACTGAGGAAAGGAAGCCGACGGACTTGGCTCAGAAATTCCATTACGGCGGGCAGGCAGTTATTGAAGGTGTGATGATGAGGGGGCCCAAGCTCATGAAGGTAGCTGTCCGTCGCTCCAATGACGAGATCGCTTCCCATGTGGAGCCCCTGGGAGCTCTTTACTCCGGCCCTTTACGCCAGAGACCGCTACTCCGCGGCTTCCTGGTACTGGTAGAGACCCTGGCTTTGGGCATTAAGGCGTTGCTCTATTCAGCCAAGGTATCTGCGGAGTCAGAGCTTGAGGCAGAAATAAACCCGGCTGTGTTCTGGCTGGCTGCCGTCCTGGGGATTATGCTGGGGCTTATTCTCTTCGTAGCGGTACCCCTGTTGATCGCTCACTTTGGCTTAGATCGCTTTATTACCTCCCCAATTCTGAGCAACCTGGCTGATGGGCTTATGAGGGTGGTCATTTTCCTCCTCTATCTTAAGGGTATGGCGCTGATTCCGGACATCCGCCGGGTCTTCGCTTACCATGGGGCAGAGCACAAGGCGGTCAACGCCTATGAAGCCGGCGCCCCGCTGGAGGTAGAAGAGGTTCAAAAATACAGCACGGCGCACACTCGCTGTGGCACTGGTTTTCTGCTCCTTGTCCTGGTAATTGCCATCCTGGCCTTTGTTTTCTTGGGCCGACCAGCTCTCTGGCTTCGCTTCCTGTCCCGCTTGGCACTCCTGCCGGTGATAGCAGCCGTCAGCTACGAAGTTATACGCTTTGCGGCTGACCACCTGGGCAACCCCTTCGTGCGGGCTATTTTAGCCCCCGGGCTTTGGCTTCAAAGGCTGACCACCCGCCAGCCGGATGAGAAGCAGCTTGAGGTCGCCATTGAGGCACTTCAGGGAGTATTGGAGAAAGACCAAGTTTAAATTGCCACTTCAAGTTTTGAATTTGTTTAGGGTTTTAAAGGTTTTATGCGGCTAACTTATAATTTATCCTCTTCCATCAAGTCTTGATTTCTCTGATTTTCACATTCCCCTGCTCATCAAACCCTTCAAACCCCCGGTAGAAACAGGAACGGTTTCCCGTATGACAGACCGGGCCGGCTGGGTCTACCTTAAATAATAAGGCGTCTTCATCGCAGTCAATTCGGGCTGAGCGCAGGTAAAGGAAATTCCCCGAGGTCTCTCCCTTATGCCATAACTCCTGCCGACTGCGGCTCCAGAACCAGACCTCGCCGGAGGCGAAGGTCCTTTCCACCGATTCCTGGTTCATGTACCCCAGCATCAGCACCTCGCCAGTGCGGGCATCCTGAATTATTGCCGGAATAAGTCCCTTTTCATCAAGCCTGAGTTTCAACATGCCTCCCATTGAAAACTTCCTAAACATAATTATAGCCTGCCAGGTTGGCCAACACAAACTCGCCTTCCCCGCGTTTTAATCTCCGGAGGCTGGTTAGCAAAGAACCTCGCACCTAGATCAAGTACCAGGCCTAGACAGAGAGGGGGGTGGGCCGGTATAATGGGCATGCGACATGGAGAGGATCAGATTGCCCCGAGATTTCACCTTTTCCGAGTTAGGTGTAGTTGAGGCCATCAGGAAGCGGAGGTCGATCCGGGAGTATTCCGGTGAGCCCATGTCCATGCGCGAGCTTTCCTATCTTCTAAAGTACAGCGTGGGTCGCACTGAAGAGCAGGATGGTCTGCGGGCTGCTCCTTCGGCTGGTTCACTTTACCCGTTAGAAACATATCCGGTGGTGAATTTGGTAGAGGGCCTGGATGCGGGAATTTATCAGTACCTGGTGAATAGTCATTCTCTGAGGGTGATTCGAAAGGGTGATTTTCGCCAGGAGCTTATTCGATATGCCCTAGATCAGGAATTTGTGGGCCAGGCTAACCTAATCCTGGTGCTGACCGCCATTTTCCAAAGGGGGGAGTGGAAGTACCGGCAGCGTGCTAGGAGGTACATGATCCTTGAGGCTGGACATATTGGTCAGAACGTGTATCTGGTAGCCACTTCCCTGGGGCTGGGCACCTGCGCCGTAGGGGCTTATTGGGACGATGATTATAACCACCTGATTGGGGTGGATGGGAAAAAGGAATCCGTGATATATCTTTTGACGGTGGGGAAGACCTGTGCTCCGATAAAGTGAATCTTGAGGGGAAAGAACTTCGTTGAGAAAGTTGAAGGTTCTTC
>CAZJSO010000027.1:0-14396 GCA_964548795.1 uncultured Dehalococcoidia bacterium
CCCAAGCTGCTCAGGGCTAACCCTAGAGCGGTGGGCAGGCGATATCCCGTCCGGCGACAGATGAATCCGCCAGCCAAGGCCCCGACGGGGATGGCTGCCGTAAGGCGCATTAACCTGAGCCCTCCCTCCAGCGGAGGCTTGCCCATAATGGTGTCGGTCATTAGCGGAATGGTAACCATGGCGATGATGAGAGCGCCGCCAACGAGGAAGTGGCTCGAATTAGCGGCGGAGAAATTGCTGAGGCGGAACAGGGAAAGCTGAAAAAGGGGCTCAGAAGCTTTCCTTTCCCGGAGCAGAAAAAAGGCCAGAGCGGAAAAGGAGACCACCAGAAAGCAAATCAGGTAAATAAAAGAATGTGGCTGGCCTAATTCCCGAGATAGGCCTAGGGCAAGAAAGGTCAGGCTAGCTGCCAGGAGGAGGCCGCCAAGGTAATCCACCCTCGCTTGGGCCCGGAGGCCAATCCCCAGCATGAAGAAGTAGAAAAGTAGCAGTACCAGGAAGCTTATGGGAAGATTGATCCAGAATATCCAGCGCCAGCCAAGGTACTGGGCTATCACCGCTCCGTAGAAAGGGCCCAGGACGCCCCCGGCTTCAACCGTGGCTCCAATGACCCCCAGAGCTACGCTTCTTCGCTCTGCGGGAACGAGGTCGCCCACGATGGCCATGGCTACTGGCACCATTGCTCCCCCGCCTATTGCCTGGATTACTCTGGCCCCGACCATCCAGTAAAGGCCGCCGGCCACTGCCGCCAGGACAGAACCCGCCATAAAGATAAGCAAAGAGAAAGCATAGATTCGACCATGACCATACACGTCGGAAACTCGCCCCATGAGGGGCATGGCCACAGCGTATCCGAGGAGGTATCCGATAACTACCCAGGCTGCTTGATCCAGTCGGGTCACCGGGAGGCGGAGGGCTGCCATGATGTTGGCCAGGGCACCATAAATCACCGTTTGATCGAGGGCGGCGAAGAAGATACCAGCGCAGAGGATGATCAAGGCTAGCCGGACCGAGGGATTGGATCGAGCAGACCTCTTCCAGCTTAGTCGCATACTCACCTTCAGTGCTTAAGCAAAAATTGCCCCTTCATGAGTTTTACCTGGGGGTATCTCGAAGCCGTCTCTGACTACTCACTCCGGCAACTCTATGCTGACCGCCTGGTTGAACTTGGAAAGTTTCATCGTCCTGACGATATCGGCTTTCTCACCCTCGGCAATTTTCCCTTTGAGCCTCACCTGTCGCAGTAGGAAGTCCTCTTTGCCGATCCAGAGCTCGGTGTCTATCGATATCCCTTCAAGAGCGGCACCGCAGGTAATGGGGCGCAGATTGCTTGAATTGAGAGCGCCCTTGAGATGATAGCAGGCCACTCCCGAGATCTCCTCGTCCGCCAACTTAGTTGGTGAGGTTATCCCAGCGATGATGGCCTTAATGCCGGTGTCGGGATCAAAGAACTTCACTGCATTGAATTCTGTAGGGAGCGGTTCCCACTGCCCGCTCAGTGGATTAGTCATATAAGTTGTCTTCCCTACGGTGATAATCCCAACCTCTATAGCCATGTTGCCCATGGCGGCCGAGACATTCAGCTTAATCTTGCCCGGCCGAGCTATATCGCCTGAGGCGCTAACCATTTCTAGGCCCATGGCTATAGGTGACTCACTACTTTGCTCCAACTCGAAGTGAAAGTAGCTCAGGCCTTCCATGGCAGTGCTGCATCGCTGGATGATCTCTTGGGGGCTCAGGGTGGGTGCGGCGGGCTTTTCCTTCGGCCCACAGGCCAGGGTCAGCAGCGGTAGCAAAACTACCACGATGAGAAAACGCTTCATGCTCCACCTCCTTATCGCTTGTAGGCTACTTCTGGCGCTCAACCACGTAGTCGGCTAGGTCGAGGAGCGCTTTCTTAGCTGAAGTTTGGGGTAGGAATTCTATTGCCTGGCGGGCCTCTTGAGAAAAGGCTTGGGCAATTCGATGAGCTTCCTCAATGGCAGGTGAGCTGCGCAAGGTGGCCAGGGCTTGCTTTAGCTCCTCCTCCCCACCCTGCCTCTCCAGAACAGCCTTAACTGGGTTATTCTCGGGGTGTTGCTCTAAGAAAATGATAACCGGTAGGGTGGGGATGCCCTGAGGCAAGTCCTTGCCAACCGGTTTGCCCAGCCCCTGCTCATCGGCGGTGAAGTCCAGGATATCGTCCACTATTTGGAAGGCAATGCCTAGTTTATAGCCGTAGGTCTTGAGAGCCGACACCACGTTTTCCGGACCCTGGCTCAGGATGGCCCCTGACTGCGTGGCGAAAGCGAATAGAGAGGCAGTTTTGTTCCCCACCCGGTGGAGATAGTCCTGGCGGCTTTGCTCCACCTTAAAGGCGTTCCAGGTCTCCTCAAGTTCCCCCTGAGAGATAGCCATCAGCGTCTGGGAGAGGAGCTGAACCAGCTTTAAAACTCCGGTGAGGGTGACTAGCTCTGCCGATTTGGCGAAAAGCCAATCGCCAGCCAGCATGGCAATATCATCTCCCCAGAGGCGATTAAGCGTGGGCAGGCCGCGGCGAAGGTGAGCTTTGTCGATGGTGTCATCGTGGATCAGGCTGGCAATGTGGAGTAGCTCTACCGCCGTGGCTGCTGGGAGGAGGAGGTCGAGGTCGTAGCGATAAAACTTGCCGCAGAGCAGGGTGAGGGCGGGACGGATCCCCTTCCCAGCACTCCCCAGGGCATAATCAAGCAGTTCAGCAAGCTGAGGAAAATCCACCTCGGCCACTTTCTTTAGGCTCTGCCTCAAGAGCGAAAATTCGCTTTGGATTGGTTCTAAGATGAACTCCAGCTTCAACTTCCTACCTCCACCGCTTTTAGCCTAGCTATCTCCTCAGCCGTGGTCTCCTCCGGCAACTTGCTGAAGAGGGGCTCGGGGGGACTTAACCTCTGTCCCGTGAGCGGGAAGATAAACCTCCAGCCTTGCTCTTCTGGCTCACCACCGAAGCCGAGAAGCTGATGCAACTTCCGAGAGCTGAAGGGTAAATAAGGGAGGAGCATGGTCTTAAGGCAGGAGATGACACCCAGGCACACCGCCATAGTTGTGGCCGCTGCCTCCCGATCCGACTTTATCTTTCGCCAAGGGGCTTTCTCATCCAGATAACGGTTGGCCTCCTGAGCCAGGCCGAAGGCCACCCTTACTCCCTCTCGAAAGTGGCAGCCGCCCAGCAGCTCATCCACCCGGTTTAGGGTCTCTTCTGCCTTAGCCAGCAGGAAGCTGTCCCGAGCATCAAGCTTTCCTGGGGGCGGAATCACGCCTTCAAAATTCCGATAGGTGAAGCTCAGCACTCGATGGGCCAGGTTGCCATAGGTGGCCACCATCTCATCGTTGTTGCGGCGCAGGAATTCTCTCCAAGAGAAGTCGGCATCCCCGGTCTCCGGCATTCCGGCCGAGAGGAAATAGCGCAGCGCATCGGGCTCATAGCGCTCCAAGAAGTCGGGCAGCCAGATGGCCCAGCCCCGGCTGGTGGAGAATTGCCTCCCCTCCAAGGTAAGAAATTCATTGGCGGGCACATCATAGGGCAAGTTCAAGCCCCCATAGCCCATCAGGATTGCTGGCCAGATGATGGTGTGGAAAGGGATGTTGTCCTTGCCGATGAAATAATAAGTTTTGGCCTCCCCTTGCCAGAAGTCGCGCCAGCGCTCCTCATCTCCCGAAAGCTTGGCCCACTCCTTGCTGGCCGAAAGGTAGCCAATTACAGCCTCGAACCAGACGTAGATTCGCTTCTGCTCAAAGCCTGGCACCGGAACCGGAATGCCCCATTCGATATCCCGGGTGATGGCCCGATCTCGCAAGCCCTCTTTCAGATACCGATTGGTGAGGCTAAACACGTTTGGTCTCCAGTGGGTCTGCTGCTGCACCCAGGACTTCAACCTTTCCTGAAAGGCAGACAACCGCAGAAAAAGGTGCTCTGAGTGCTTCATCTCCGGCGTTGTGCCACAGAGGCTGCACCGGGGCTCTAGGAGTTCATCCGGGTTCAAGGGTTTGCCACACCGGTCACACTGGTCTCCCCGAGCCTGGGGAAAACCACAGTTAGGACAGATGCCCTCCACATACCGGTCGGCCAGGAAGCGTTGGCAGGAGGGGCAATAAGGCAGAAGCATGGTTCCCCGGTAAATATAGCCCTTGTTGAGAAGCGTGCGGAGAATGTCATGGACTACCTCCTTGTGATTCTGAGTGCCGGTGGTGGTAAACAGATTGAAGGAGATGCCCAGCTTCTTCCAGCAATCCAGAAACTCCTGGTGGTAGTGGCCGACGATTTCCTCAGGTGATTTCCTCTCCTTCTCAGCTCGGATGGAAATGGGGGTCCCGTGTTGATCTGAGCCGGAGACCATCAGCACTTCATTTCCTTTAAGCCGATGATAACGGGCGAAAATATCCGCTGGAAGGTAAGCGCCGGCAATATGCCCTAGGTGCAGCGAACCATTAGCATAGGGCCAGGCAACGCCGATCAGGATCCTTTCCTTCACTCAAAGTCCTCCTCTTCCCCTTCCTCCTCTTCTAGTTCCTCATCGCTGAAAACGCCGGTTTCCCTTCCCTGGTACACGGTGACGATGAAGTCATCCCGGGGCATGTCAGCCGAAAGAACCAGTTGCTCATCCACCCGGTCGATAAGCTCCCGGATCTCCTCCAGGGTCATGTTCTCCCCTACACAGAGGGTGGCGTGAACCACGTCCTGAGTAAAATGTAGGTCTATCCGTCCCACCTCGCCCTCGCCCGAGGCTATCACGTAAGCCTCGGAGAAAGGTGTGCGACACTCACGCTCGAATCGATACTCTGGCATCCCTCCTCCTTTTATAAGCGCTCAGCAAGCAGCCAATATCATAATGCCTTGCAGAGAGCCTTAACCCCTCTCTAATGCTGGCGTGAAGATATTCGATCGTTGGATATTGGTCATTTTGATATTGTTTAGAGTTTAGGATTTACAATTCATGGACCTGGGTGCTTAACCATAATTTGACGGTCTGAAGGGCTGATAGTCGAGCACGCGCTTTATGGCCGTACTTGTCCGCTGCCAAGGATGATCCACTTATAAGAGGTCAGTTCCCTCAGGCCCATCGGGCCTCGAGCATGGAACTTCTGAGTGCTTATTCCTACCTCGGCGCCGAGCCCAAATTGGCCTCCATCGGTAAACCTAGTGCTAGCATTAACATAGACACAGGCAGCGTCAACTTCGTTCAAAAATCTCATCCCGGCGGAGTAATCCTCGGTTATGATGGCCTCAGAGTGCCCTGAGCCGTACCGTTCAATATGAGCCAGTGCCTCGTCCAGCGAATCAACCACCCGGATGGCTGCTCTAAGGGAAAGGAATTCTCTGCCCCAGTCTGCCTCTTCGGCCGGGATGACGTTTAGTCCGGGGATAGGACTGAGGATTTTGAATGCTCGCTCATCGGCGTGCATCTCCACTCCTGCCTTGGCCCACTCCTGGGCCATGAGCGGCAGAAACTGCTCCGCGATTTCCCGGTGTACGAGCAAGCTATCAAGGGCATTGCAGACGGTGGGCCGTTGCACCTTGGCATTGTAGGCGATAGCCACCGCCTTGTCCAAATTGGCGGAACGGTCCACATAAGTGTGGCAGACTCCAACTCCTCCGGCAACCACTGGCATGGTGGCCTTCTCCTTCACCATCCGGACAAGCCCTTCCCCACCTCGTGGCACGATAAGGTCGATTAGGTCTCTTAGCTTCAGCATTTCCTCTACCAGGCCCCGCTCAGTTTGCTCAACAAACTGCACTGCCCCCTCAGGTAACCCTACTTCGGCTATAGCTTCCCGAATTATGAGTGCTAGAGCTCCATTAGAGTGCACTGCTTCCCTCCCTCCACGCAGGATAACCGCATTTCCTGACTTAAGGCATAGAGCAGAGATATCCACGGTGACGTTAGGCCGGCTCTCATAAATCGTTCCAATTACCCCTAGCGGGACCCTCTTCCTACCTACCTGGAGACCGTTGGGGAGGGTGCGCATATCGAAGATTTCCCCCACTGGGTCAGGGAGGGCTGCCACCTCCAGCACCCCCCGAGCTATATCCGAAAGGCGCTCAGGGTTAAGCAGGAGGCGGTCAAGCATAGCTTCAGCCATTCCACTTGCCTTGGCCTCCACAAGGTCCTGCTGGTTAGCAGATAGAACCTCCCCCTGCCTCTCCAGAAGTCTATCAGCGAGGTTCCTCAAGGCTTTATTTTTCACCTCAGTAGATAGGCGGGCGAGCCTCTTTGAGGCCTCTTTAGCCGCCAGGGCTTTTGCTCTAAGCGCTGCTACTCCTTCCATTGTTCCCCCTTTGCCAGGCTGAATTTTGGCCTGGTTGCGCTGACCGGTCCCCAAAATTTTGAAATGTGTACTGACTAAACCTGCTTAGCCTTCCGGGCAAGTACTGAACGCACTGCCTTAGTTATATCATCTGCGGTAAGGCCGTAAGAGTGTAGCAGCTCATCGGGCGAACCGGAGCGGGCATAGTGAGTCAGACCTATGAAAGCCAGCGGGACGGGATAATTCTCGGCTACAATCTGGGCCACGGCGCTGCCCAGCCCACCTACTTTGAGATGCTCCTCAGCAGTTACGATGGCCTCAGTTTCCCTGGCTGCCTGGATGATGAGCTCTTCATCGATTGGCTTTAGCGTGGGCATATTGACTACCCGGCAATCCACCCCCTCCTGTGCTAGATGTTCCGCGGCCTGGAGGGCCTGGGTTACAAGGTTTCCGATGCTAATGATGGTCGCATCGAGGCCCTGCCTCAAGACGACTCCCTTGCCTAGAATAAACCTGTACCCCTCGTCATAGATCACTGGCGTTTTGGGTCGGCTGAGCCTGATGTAGAAGGGACCGTAGGTCTTAGCTGCCGCCCTCACCGCTTGGGCAGTTTCAATCGCATCGGCGGGTACAATGACCCTAAAACCAGGGAGAGAGGAAAACAAGGCCAGGTCTTCGATGGCATGGTGTGAGAAACCATCCTCACCTACTGTAATGCCTCCGTGAGTGGCCACGATCTTGACGTTAAGGCCCGGTTGTGCAATGCACATCCGGATCTGGTCAAAGGCTCGGCAAGCGGCGAAGACAGCGAAGGTGCTGGCAAATACGGTTTTCCCCGCAGCGGCTAGCCCGGCGGCAATCCCCATCATGTTCTGTTCCGCCACCCCACACTCGAAGAAACGTTCCGGAAATCTCTCGGCAAAGAAGTGGGTGTGCGTAGATTGAGTGAGGTCGGCACACAAAACTACCACATTCTGGTCCTCTTGGCCTAACTCAACCAGTGTCCTGCCATAAGCTTCGCGGGTGCTTTTTAGTTGAGGGTCCATACGCTCCTATTGGCTCTTCACCCGCGTGGATTCTGAGGCAGTGAAGAGCCTTCCATCCACTTTAGAATATCCAGGGTGACAAGAAAGTGGCGGACGCTTATCTCCCGTTCAACTAGTTCGCTATCCTAGAAGATATTAAACTATCCCTGGGAAGTTTGCAACTCTTTAGCGCTTCGAAAACCAGAAATTCTTGGGGCAGGGAACGTTCTGTGCTAGAATAGGACAAGAAAACATAATGAAGCGGCCGTAGACCTAAGTGTGGTGGCCGTAGGCTTGGAGGGAGATTTGACTGATGAGCTGAAAGTATTTACCGGAAATACTCATCCAGCCTTGGCGCAGGGGATCTGTGACTACCTGGGAATTCCGCTGGGGAAGGCCGAGGTCTTTCAGTTTAGCAATGAGAACATCTTCGTCCGCATCTTGGAGAACATCCGGGGGAGGGATGTATTCATTGTCCAGCCCATTTCCTCGCCGGTTAACCAGAGCTTAATGGAGCTGCTTATAATGATTGATGCTGCCAAGCGTGCCTCAGCCGAGCGCATCACCGCTGTTATCCCGTATTATGGATATTCCCGGACGGACAAGAAGGACCAGCCCCGGGTGCCTATAACTGCCAGGCTGGTGGCCGATCTTATCCAGGTTGCCGGGGCCAATCGAGTGCTCACCGTGGACCTCCACGCCGGGCAGATTCAGGGATTTTTCAGCATTCCGGTTGATGAACTCACTGCGCTTTACATCCTGAGCAACTACTTTAAGGAGAAGGGGCTCAGTGACCTTGTAGTGGTGGCCACCGACATCGGGGCTACCAAGCGGGCCCGGGACATGGCGGCCAGATTGGATACCTCCTTGGCCATTATTGAGAAAAGGCGGCTGGGAAATATTGACCGCACGGAGACCCTCACCATCATTGGTGAGGTCGAGGATCGGCCGTCCCTTCTGGTGGATGATGAGATAGATACTGCCGGCTCGATCACCGCCGCCGCCAGGGTCTTGGTGGAGGAGGGGGCGAGAGAGGTCTACGCCTGCTGCACCCATCCCATATTCTCCGGTCCCGCGGTGGAGCGCCTGGCCCAGAGCCCCTTAAAGGAGGTCGTGGTCACCGATACCGTTCCCGTGCCGCCGGAAAAAAGAATTGAGAGGGTGAAGGTGCTTACCCTCGCCCCGCTCATCGGCGAGGCCATTCACCGCATCCACACTGGCCTCTCCGTGGGGGCCATGTTTGAGGGGTAAGGAGATGTTCAAGAAGCTGACCGGGATCTTCGGTGATGCCAACGAGAGGGAGCTCAAGAAGTTGAGGCCCCTAGTTGAGCGGATCAACTCCCTCGAGCCGCAGTTTCAGAAGCTGAGCGACTCCCAGCTCCGGGACAAGGCCACCGAGTTCAAGGGGCGGCTGGCGGCGGGGGAGAAACTCGATTCCCTCCTCCCAGAGACCTTTGCTGCCGTCAGGGAGGCGGCCAAACGGGCTATCGGCGAGCGGCACTTCGACGTCCAGCTCATGGGCGGCATAGTGCTTCACCAGGGCAAGATCGCCGAGATGAAGACCGGCGAGGGTAAAACACTGGTGGCTACCCTTCCCGTCTACCTCAATTCCCTCACTGGCAGAGGTGTACACGTGGTCACCGTGAATGATTATCTCGCTCGTCGGGACACCCACTGGATGGGACCCATTTACCATGCCTTGGGGATCAGCGTGGGCTGTATTCAGCATGAGGCCGCTTATATCTTCGACCCGGAATATGACTCTGGAGACCCCCTCTGGCGCCATCTTCGCCCCGTCCCCCGCCGCCAGGCTTATGAGGCCGACGTCACCTACGGCACCAACAACGAGTTTGGCTTTGATTATCTGCGAGACAATATGGTCACTGATCTCTCTCAGTGTGTGCAGCGAGAACTCAACTATGCCATCGTGGATGAGGTGGACAATATCCTCATCGACGAGGCGCGTACCCCTCTCATCATCAGCGGACAGGCGGAGGAATCTACCCAGAGGTATTATACTTTTGCTCGACTTGTTCCCCGCCTTCGCCGGGGCGAAGATTATCAGGTAGATGAGAAACTTCGCGCCGCTACCCTCACCGAGTCCGGCATTTCCAAGCTTGAAAAGTGGCTGGGGGTATCTAATCTCTACGACCCTCAGAATTTCCATCTCGTTCATTACGTCGAAAATGCGCTGCGCGCTCACGTGTTCTACAAGCGAGACCGGGAGTATGTGGTCAAAAACGGCGAGGTGATCATCGTCGATGAGTTTACTGGCCGACTCATGTTCGGCCGCCGCTACTCCGAGGGATTGCATCAGGCCATCGAGGCCAAGGAAGGAGTGAAGGTGCGCCAGGAGAGCATAACCCTGGCCACCATCACCTTCCAGAACTATTTCCGCATGTATAAGAAGCTGGCTGGCATGACCGGCACAGCGGCCACCGAGGCGGAGGAGTTCCACAAGATCTACGACCTGGAGGTAGTCGTCATTCCCACCAACAAGCCGCTGATTCGCCAAGAATACCCCGACCGGATCTATAAGACGGAGGAAGCCAAGTTCCGAGCCGTGGCCCGGGAGATCGAAGAACTTCATCAGCAAGGTCGGCCAGTCCTGGTGGGCACGGTCTCCATCGAGAAATCCGAGAAGCTGAGCCAGATGCTGAAGCAGAAGGGGATTCCTCACCAGGTGCTCAATGCCAAATACCATGAGAAGGAAGCGGCCATCATCGCCCAGGCTGGCAGACCCGGAGCGGTGACCATCGCCACCAACATGGCTGGGAGGGGGGTGGACATTCTTCTGGGCGGTAACCCTGAGGGCCTGGCCCGGGAGAAGCTCCGCCGAGAAGGTTTTGATCTTTCTCAAATTCCCTTCCTTGAGTGGGACGATGCTTCTAAGATTCTTAAGAGGGGTGAGGATCCCACCCAAAAGTATCCCACTCACTGGGCCGAGGTGCTGAGGGAAGCTTACCACTTATGCCAGGCAGACCATCAGAAGGTGGTGGAGCTGGGTGGCCTGCACATCCTCGGAACTGAGCGGCATGAGGCCCGACGGATTGATAACCAGCTCCGCGGGCGTGCCGGAAGGCAGGGCGACCCTGGCAGTTCCCGCTTTTACGTCTCGCTGGAGGACGATATTATGCTCCGCTTTGGCGGGGACCGCATCAAAGGACTCATGAATTTAGTCGGTCTGGATGAGGATACGCCCATCGAGCACCCTCTTGTCTCCAGGGCTATTCAGAGCACCCAGGTAAAAGTGGAAAGCTACCACTTTGACATTCGTAAGCACCTTCTGGACTACGACGATGTGCTGAATAAGCAGCGGGAGTACATCTACGCCGAGCGTCGCAAGTGCCTCTCTGGGGCCGACCTCAAATCCAATATCCAGAATCTTGTCACGGCCGAGCTTCGGAGCTTGGTTTCGACCTACCTCAATGGTGACCCCGACGCCTGGGATCTAGAGAATTTCATAGCTCAGGTTGGGGCTATCTTGCCCTTGCCCCCGAGCTTCAATCGGCAGGATCTCTCCCGGCTCAGCCGAATGGAGATTGAGGAAAGGCTACTAGAGTATGCCTCCGACCTTTACCAGGAGAAGGAGAAGGAACTCGGGGAAGAGAACATGCGTTTGCTGGAGAGGCTGGTGACCCTTCAGGCCATTGACCGTCGCTGGATAGACCACTTAACAGCGATGGAGAATAAGCGACAGTCAGTGGGACTCTACGCCTATGCGCAGCGAGACCCGCTCGTCACTTATAAAAAAGAAGCCCATGAGATGTTCCAGGCCCTTCTGGACAGCGTCCAGCGTGATATCCTATACACGATCTATAAGGTTGGCCTGGTCAAGCAGCCAGCCCCGGTGAGGCGTCCACCCATGGCCGTCAAGTCGCGTAAGAAGATCGGCCGGAATGACCCCTGCCCCTGCGGTAGCGGGAAGAAATACAAATACTGCTGTGGAAGGTTTGCTAGCTGAGAAGAGGGGGCTTTCCCTGGGAAAATTCCTTCCCTGACACCTAACCCCTGGTCTATTTTGTCCCCTTGATGACTGGCTTGATGTGTGAGATAAGGCTGGAGATGTGACGCTGGGCGAGGTGTTGAATCGGAGGAAGGAGGACATGAGAGCATGATGGATAGGGACAGTCGCGAAACTCGCATTCCACCGCCATATCTCATCTCATATGCTGTAACAAGGAAGTGTAATCTGAGGTGCAAGCATTGTTATAGTGACTCTACCGAGGAGCCAGCGCCTGATGAGCTTTCGACCCAGGAAGCCAAGCAGCTTTTGGATGACATTGCCGACTGGGGAGTAAAACTGCTAATTTTCGATGGGGGTGAGCCCCTCCTTAGAGAGGACTTCTTAGAGCTTGCCAAGTATACTTCATCGAAGGGCCTGAGGGTGGTCATCGGCAGCAATGGCATGCTGATTAACCGCGAGCTGGCGGAGCAGCTGAAATCTGCGGGCGTGATGGCCGTGCAGATATCCATTGACGGGGCTAAAGCTCAGACGCATGATTGGTTCCGGGGGGAGGATGGCTCCTTTGTCAAAGCGCTGGAAGGTGCTAAAGCATGTAAAGCTGTGGGGTTGCCTTTCCAGTTTGGTATGACCATCAGAAGAGGCACGCTGGATGAAATCCCAGAGATGTTGAAATTAACTGTAGACTCCGGGGCGGTCGCGGCGGAATTTTTCGATTTGGTTCAGGTTGCAAGGGTCAAAAGGGAGATCCCGAATGAGGTATTAGTGCCGGAAGAAAGAAGAAAAGTTATGGCATGGCTGGCAGAGGCCCAAAGGGAGTGCCCCATCATCATAAGGGTGCCCGGCTGCCCCATGTATACCCTTCTGCTTCAGGAGAAGCAGATACAGCCAGAGCATTTCTCGGCTGATTTACTGAAGCGCATCCCCTACTATGGAAGGGGATGTGCTGCCGGGATGCCCCAGGGTTATCTCCAGATCTCCCCCAATGGAGAGGTGCACCCCTGCATGCTTCTCCAGATAAAGCTGGGCAATGTCAGGGAGGAAAGCTTAACGCAGATATGGGACAAATCTCCTATTCTAGCGAAGCTCAGGGAGCGAAGTCTGCTGGAAGGCGAGTGCGGCCGATGCACTTATCGGGATAGATGCGCCGGGTGCCGTGGAAGAGCTTACGAGGAAACGGGCAATATGCTGGCAACCGATCCTGGCTGTTGGATTAAGGATGGCTCACTCTAGGCCGAGGCTATAGAGGTGCTGGATGCCCATCTACGAGTATCGGGCTAAGGAACAGGGCTGTGAGTTCTGCCGCCGGAAGTTTGAGGTAAGGCAGGGGATAAATGACCCACCTCTGGAGAGGTGCCCCCGCTGTGGGGCAAGGGTAGAGCGGCTCATCTCTCGCCCCTTTGTCTGTGTCCTGGAGCCCCTCCCGCTGAAGGATACCTTTAAAACCCACACCGAGGAGGAGGCCGATAGGCTGGGCCTCGACCTCACCTCCGGCTTCGCCGAGGACCAGGTTTGGGAGACACCCGGCCCCTCCCCGGAGAAGGATAAGGGGAGGGAGGCCGAAGGGAAATAGTAGCTTGGATTTTTGTCATACAACTCAGTGGACAAGCCTTGAAATCCTGAGGACGGAATAGGTTGAAAGCGAATGAAGGCCCCGGGCGCAGGAGGTTTTATCCTTACCTCGCTTTGATGGCAGTGGCGGTGCTCATCATCGTGGTCGTCACCGTCTTCGTAGAGAAGCCCAAGGACTTCCAGAGTTATGTTAAGGACTCCGGCTACTTGGGAGTGCTGCTGATGGGGATCCTGGGCAGCACCTCCCCCATCTGGCCTCTGCCTGGCTCCTGGGCGGCCTTCATCGGTGGGGGGCTGGGGCTCAACCCGGGACTGCTGGCCCTGGCTGCCGGGATTGGTGAGCCGCTGGGAGAGCTCACCGCTTATATCGGGGGGTACGGGGGGCAGGTGGCGATCAGGGACTGGAGGAGGTATGCCCAGATAGAAAATTGGATGCGGCGCCATGGCGGGATAACCATCTTCTTGGTCTCCGCGGTGCCCAACAACTTTATCAAGTTCGCCGTGGCGGCGGCGGGGGCGCTGCGCTATCCCTGGTGGAAGTTCTTCCTCCTCTGCTGGGCGGGCAAGACGCTCAAGTCCCTTGGTTTCGCCCTGGCCGGCCTGGGATTCTTCAATGCCGTCCTCGACCTCCTCCACAGGATATTTTGAGCTGTCGGCCTCCAGCACACTTCGCCTTTCCTCAGCAGATTAAGCTCTTTCTTGACTTTCCTCCAGCCCAGTTATCCCCTCTGGCTGGAGTTGAAAACATTTGCTAAATATGTTAACCTTAAATATGAGGAAGTCTGATTGGAGAAAATCGAGTGGTTGTCAGTGATGCCTCGGTGCTCATTGCCTTAGCCAAAATAGGGAAGCTTGAGATGCTTAGAGAACTTTTTGGCAAGGTATGGATGAGCCCTGAGGTTAAGGCAGAGGTATTAGATGCCGGGGTACGAGTGGGGGCAATAGAAGTTGGGGATATTCGACGAGCCGTGGATGACGGCTGGCTCCATGTTGCTCGTCTCTCCACGGAGGAGAAAAAATCTGCTCAGAGACTCACGTCCACGATCGACCTGGACCAAGGCGAGGCTGAGTCAATTGCCATAGCGAGGTCTCGACACTTGCTTTTGATAGTGGACGATAAAGAAGCTAGGTCTGCAGCTAAAAGCTTGGGCCTAGATTATATGGGAAGCGCGGCGGTTCTATTCCAGGCATATGCAGTTGGCAAAATTAGCTTGGATGATTTTGAGAAGGAGCTTGGGAGGCTTGCTAGCGTTATCTGGCTCTCACCCAGTGTGGTTGCTGAGTTGTTGAGAAGGGCAAGGAGGTTGGGAAAATGAAAAAGGAACAGATGGTTGGATCAAGGCTTCCCCAACAGCTGGTAAAGGATCTGGAATTCATAGAAAAGGTTGAGCAGACTGACCGCTCTACCACTGTGCGAAAGCTTCTATACCGGGCTATTGGGGAATGGAAGTTAGAGTATTTTGCCCGAGGATATGCTGAGGGGAAGATGGGAATGGCTAGGGCCGCAAAAGAGGCTGGCGTAAGCTTATGGGAGATGATGGAATACCTCAGGCAAAAAAGGATACTAGCCCAGT
>CAZJSO010000028.1:0-13712 GCA_964548795.1 uncultured Dehalococcoidia bacterium
AGCGCCAGCTCCGGCACCGACTCCAGCACCAGCCCCCAAGCCGACTCCGTCGCCTGCACCGGCGCCTGCACCAGCCCCTAAGCCGTCACCTGCTCCAGCGCCTGCTCCGTCACCTGCACCGGCACCTGCACCAGCCCCCAAACCGGCGAAGGTGATAAAATTATCTTACGCTAACTTCTTCCCTCCCACCCATGGACACTCTATACTGGCGGAGCAATGGTGCAAGGAGATAGAGAAGCGCACTAATAGCCGAGTAAAGTTTACTTATTATCCCGGCAGTACCTTGGCTCCGGCTCCGAAAACCTATGATGCAGTGGTTACTGGGATTGCTGACATAGGCATGTCCCTCCCGGGATACACGCCAGGCCTTTTCCCGGCCATGGAGGCTATTGACTTACCCTTGCACTACCCCAGTGGCTGGGTAGCCACCAAGGTGGTCAATGATTTCTATCAAAACTTTAAACCCACTTTACATGAGTGGGATAAGGTGCATCCGCTCTATTTCCATGCTCATGGCCCGGGCTGTATCTTCATGGTGAAGGACAAGGTAACCAAGCTAGAAGACCTCAAGGGTAAGGTGATCAGGAGCACTGGAACAGGGGCCAAGATCATCAAGGCCCTGGGTGCTCGACCGTATGCTGCTGCTCAGGGAGCGGCCTATGAGCTTCTGGCCAAGCATGTAGTGGATGGCACTTATACTCCCCGTGAGGTGCTTAAGGGCTGGAAGCAAGCCGAGGTGGTAAAGTACGTCATTGAGGATCCTTCGATAGCTTACAGCATGGCTTTCTTCGTAGTGATGAACAAAGATGTCTGGAACTCCCTGCCGGAGGACATCCAGAAGGTCTTCACTGAGGTGAGCAATGAGTGGATAGAAAAGCATGGCATGGTCTGGAATGGCTATGATAAGGTAGCGGAGGATTACTTCCTCAGCCTTGGCGGTGGCCGGGAGATCGTCAAGCTTTCGCCAGAAGAGTCAGCCCGATGGGATGAATGCACCAAGACGGTAATAGATGGTTACATCAAGGAGAAGGCACCCATACTTCATGGCCTTGGACCGCTTCCGGCAAAGAGCTGGGTGAATTACATTAAGTCTCGCATTGCTTACTGGACCGGAAAGGGTCCTTCGGAAGAGGAGTGCGTGAAGTTCCTTCACGGCGTGATCGGAAAGTAGGTTTAGAAAGGCCTGAGAGAATGAGATAGCGAAGTGGGGGTGCCCGAAATCTGGATGGGAATTTCGGGCACCCCTGTGCTATGTTGAAAGACGATGGATCGCTTTGAGAGATTCGTCAAGTCGTTCAGCTACTGGCTTTTCTGGATAGGCGGTGCTGGGCTGGTAGCTATGTTGGGCCTTACCGTGGCCGATATCATTGGCACCAAGCTTTTCAGATGGCCGGTGCCTGGCGCTATCGAGGTAGCTGCCTTCCTGGGGGTAGTAGTAACTGCTTTTGCCATCGCTTACACTCAAGTCCTGCGGGGCCATATCCAGGTGGAGTTTGTAGTGTTGCGCTTGCCTCGGCATGCCCGAGCAAGCATTACTGCCCTGACCTCTCTTCTGGGACTGATCCTCTTTGCTCTGCTAGCTTGGCGGAGCTATGACTTTGCTCATACGCTGCAGGTCACCAGGGAGGTCTCGATGACCTGGAAGATACCTTTCTACCCTCTGGTCTATGGGATAGCTTTTTCTTCGGTGGGAGTGTGCTTGGTGCTGTTGGCTGAGTTCCTGAGAGCTTTGCTCGGGGTGGTTAAGAGATGAGCCCCACGATCATCGGCATTATAGGCGTCGTCGTCCTTATCATAATCTTTCTTCTGGGCATGCCAGTGGGATTTACCATGGCCCTGGTGGGCTTTGCTGGCTTTTGCTATTTGCGCTCCATTGATGCTGGGCTTAGCCTTTTGGCCCGGGATGTTTGGCATGAGTTTTCCTCCTATTCCTTGACGGTCATCCCCATGTTTGTCTTCATGGGCTCCATCGCTTTCGCCTCGGGGATGAGTCGTCGTCTTTATGATGCCGGGTACACCATGCTGGGGCGCCTTCGTGGGGGGCTGGCCATGGCTACCATTGCTGCCTGTGCTGGCTTTGCGGCTATGTGTGGCTCCACCAATGCCACGGCGGCAGCCATGGGCCGGGTAACTCTGCCGGAGATGAAGAGGTATGGCTATGATGATTCCTTGGCCACTGGCTGTGTGGCCTCGGCCGGGAGCCTGGGCATCCTCATTCCCCCCAGCACCATCTTCATCATCTACGGCATACTCACTCAACAGTCCATTGGCCGCCTTTTTGTAGCCGGAGTATTTCCTGGAATCCTCCTATCCACCCTCTTTATCATTGTGGTAGCTTTGCTTGTCTGGCACAACCCTAAACTTGCTCCCGCCGGGACCCCGACAACCTGGAAGCAGAAGCTTGCCGGGCTTACCGGCATTCTGGAGACTTTGATCCTCTTTGCGCTCTGCGTGGGTGGGTTGTTCCTTGGCTGGTTCAGCCCCACCCAGGCCGGAGCTGCCGGTGCGGCCGGGGCGCTGATCATCGCCTTAGTAAGGCGCTCCATTAGTTGGAGGGGCTTTATTGAAGCGGTTAAAGATGGCCTGCGCATCACCTGTATGGTCATGGTCATCGTTACCGGAGCCATTATCTTTGGCCATTTTATGGCCGTAGCTAAGATCCCGATGGACCTGGCCGCTTGGGTAAGTGGACTGGCCCTTCCCCGAGCGGCCGTCATGGGAGTTGTGGTCTTCATTTACCTCGTCGGGGGCTGTTTTATGGATGCTTTAGCCTTGATCACCCTTACTATCCCTATTTTTTACCCCGCAGTTATAGCCTTGGGCTTCGATCCTATCTGGTTTGGGGTGATAATCGTTCTGGTGACCGAGATGGGGGTCATCACGCCACCGGTGGGGGTGAATGTCTATGTCATCAAAGGAATTGCCACCGATGTCCCCCTGGAGACCATTTTCAAAGGGATATTTCCGTTCCTGGCGGCGCTCATCGTCAATGTAGCCATATTGCTGGCTTTTCCACAGATCGCTACCTTCTTGCCCAGCCTAACTCACTACTGAAGCCTTTTCCCCTTTCGGAGCACAGAGGATGACCATAGTCGAGATGTTGTCGCAGAATGCCCAACGATTCCCCCACGAGCCAGCGCTCATTGAGCTAGCCCCCAGCAGGGAGCTTAGGCGGGAGATCACCTGGAATGAATTCGACGAGCGGGCGAAGCGGATAGCTAGTGGCTTAGCGTCTAGAGGCATTAGAAAGGGCGATCGAGTTTTGCTTCTGATGAAGAACTCGATTGTTTGGCTTGAGGCCTACTTTGGGATTGTTCTGACTGGAGCCTGGGCGGTACCTCTCAACTTCCGATTTGGACGCCGGGAGATAAGATACTGCGCTGAGGTAGCCGAAGCTAAGGCGGCTATTCTGGGGGAAGAATTTGTTGAGGATGTCGAGCCCCTCCGTACTCAGCTGTCTACACTGACTACCTGTATCATTGCTGGGCCGAATCCACCAGAGGGTATGGAAGCCCTGGAAGATGTCCTGGCTAGGTCTTCTTCTGAGGTTGCCTCCGTGGAGCTGAAAAGAGACGATGGATGTGGCCTTTATTTCACCTCAGGTACTACTGGAGCCGCAAAGCCCATATTGCTCACCCATGGAAATATGGAATGTGCTGCCCTGACTGAGCAAGCACATCATCATCAGCAACGTGAGGATAATTTCATCCTTATCCCTCCGCTGTACCACGCCGGGTCAAAAATGCACTGGTTTGGCAGCCTTCTCGTTGGTGGCCGGGCCACACTGCTGACCGAGGTCAGCCCCCACTACATTTTTGAAGCAGTGGAGAGGGAGAGGGGAACCATAGTTTGGCTGCTGGTGCCTTGGATACAAGATATCCTGACAGCCTTGGATCGAGGGGATCTCAGGAAAGATGACCATGATTTGAACCGTTGGAAGTTGATGCACAGCGGAGCTCAGCCAGTGCCTCCAAGCCTGATCAAAAGCTGGAAGAGGTATTTCCCACAGATGCAATTTGACAATAATTATGGGTTGAGTGAAGCTACCGGACCTGGCTGTGTTCATCTAGGTTTGGAGAATGAGCATAAGCTAGGGGCTATCGGCAAAGCTGGCTTTGGCTGGGAAGTACGGATCGTTGACGAGAACGGAGAAGATGCCTCACCGGGCGAGGTCGGTGAGCTGATAGTCAAAGGGTGTGGAGTGATGAAGGAGTATTATAAAAACCCTGAGCTTACTGCTGAGACGATCAGGGATGGTTGGCTTTACACCGGTGATCTTGCCCGGATGGATGAGGAAGGCTTTATTTACCTGGTTGATCGCAAGAAGGATGTCATTATTAGCGGAGGCGAGAACATCTACCCGGTGGAAATAGAAGAGGTCCTACAGAGTCATCCAAAAGTTAAAGACGTTGCTGTGATTGGACTACCGGATAAAAGACTAGGGGAAGTAGCTGCAGCCATAATCGAACCTGAGTCAGGGGAAAGGCTGACCGAAGGAGAGATAAGTGCCTTTTGTGAGCAAGCCCTGCCCCGATACAAACGTCCTCGGCACATTTTCTTTGATATAGTGCCTCGTAACCCCACTGGCAAGATAGAGAAGCCCAAATTGAGGGAGAAATACTCCGGAACTAGCCGGGCGTTTAGGGTTGAATGAGCGAATCCCCGGCTCTAGTCCCGGCACCCTAGTACACTAATAGCGCCTGTGCCGCTATCAATAGGAGTCCCGCCAAAGGTATGGGCCAGGCCCAGGCCTGATTTTATCCTTACCTGGCGAGGGCCTGCCTTGCCTTGAAGTTGCTTATATACCTCATAGGTCATGCGGATGCCGCTGGCCCCGATAGGGTGGCCAAAGCACTTGAGTCCGCCATCGGTGTTGACCGGAAGCTCACCCTCTAGGCTAAAGATACCGGCTTCTACATCCTCTGGACCTTTCCCTCTGGGGCTAAAGCCAAGATCCTCATATATGGTGAGTTCAGTTATAGTAAAGCAGTCATGCACGATGGCCAGATCAAGTTCTTTGCGCGGGTCTTTTATGCCTGCCTCCTGATAGGCCAGCTTGGAGGCTTGAACATTTTCCTCTATATAATAGCCTTCCCAATCATCTTCAATTTCTGCCTGATAATGCCCGCAAGCCATTCCTTCGCCTTTTACCAGAATATAATCGTCCCGGAAGTTCTTGGCCAGATCAGCTCGGCAGAGAATAGCAGCGGCTGCTCCATCAGTTACCCCACACGCATCGTAAAGTCCTAAAGGGTAGGAGATGATCGGGGCGTTCATAGCCTGCTCCAGGGTTATCTCGCGCTGAAACTGGGCCTTAGGGTTAAGGCTGCCATTATGATGGTTCTTCACTGCTATTCGGGCGAGGATCTCCTTTCCTTTCTCCAGAGGGGTGTCCCAGTGATAAAAGTATCTCTGAGCTAACTGTGCGAAGCAAGCTACCGGGAAATAGGTAGGGTCAACTCTACTGGTATAAGGGGTTGAGGGGTCGCCTCCTGGCGAAGGCATGCCAATATCCTTCAGCTTTTCCGCCCCGCAAACCAGAACAAGGTCATAAGCTCCAGCAGCTATAGCATAGTAAGCATTCCTGAGGGCATCCATGCCGCTAGCACACCTATTTTCTACTCTAGTGATCGGGATGAAGCCAAGCTTCAGAGGATAGGCTAAACTTCTCCCGAGGTCCCCGTTCCACATGGTTGACCACCAGGCAGCCTGGATATCCTTAGGATCCACACCGGAGTCCTCAAAGGCTTCCCAGCAGGCATCAATCATTAAATCCTTAACATCCTTATCCCAGTGTTCGTCAAATTTAGTGCAGCCCATACCAATTATGGCCACTTTATCCTTTACACCTGGCATATTTCCTCCTTTTGCCCATGCTTATGCTCTCACCGGTATGGCTTTCCAGAAATAATCGTGAATACCAAGATCATAGACCACTTCCCTGAAGCTCATCTCTAGCGGCATTCCTATCTCAAGTTCCTCGTAGGCAACATCGGTTATGTTGCACCATATTCTCCCTCCCCCCTCGAAATTGACCAGACCCACCAGTTCTCCACTCACAAACTCTCTGGAGAAGGAGTGTAGTGTTCCTTTCCTGTCGGAAAGCCGAACTTCCTCAAAGTTGTCCTTGACATGGCATTTAGTACATACTCTCTGTGGCGGATATTGAACTGTGCCGCAAGACTTGCACTTCGACCCATGTAGAGGGTAGATTCGCTGGCGCTCGCGGTATATTGGTGGGGCAGAGGGGTAAGTCCAGTAGTACAATTTATCGATGATCATTCCCTGGGGCATCAATTTTCGCCATTTGAGGTAAGTGGCGTAATCAGGGATCAGACGCTTTGACTCCAGATGGCCCTTTATGCCTCGCCTATTTGGCTTGATTTCCTCCAGCGTCTCAGTTACCTGCAGAGCAAAGGTATCGCTTCCGTTCCCATAGCTCGCCAGCAGGAGGCGATCTCCTGCCTTGGCCTCTTCCAGTGCCGCTATCAAAAGCATCAGGGAGTAAGCTGTGCCAGTGTTGCCCATGAGTTCATAAAGTGGATCCTGGAGTTGTGATTTGGGGTCGAACCCAAGCCTCCGGGCCAACTCACCTGCCCTCCTTGGGTTAGGGGCGTAGGTCACAAATTTGGAGAAGTCCTTCAAGGTCCAGCCAGACTTGTCTAGAAGTCCTCCAATTGCTTCAGGAACAACCTTGAGATATCCCTGGGTCTGAATAAACCGGTCTTCCCAAACTCGAACGAATTTATCCTCTTCAGTTCTCCAGATATCTATTAACTCGTTAGAGACGGAGTGGCTGGCTTCCACATTTACGGCAGCTCCATCTTCCCCAAGCAGGAACGCTGCTGCCCCGTCACCTAGATCAGCCTCTAGCTCTGACCCTGGGAAGCCAAGACGGGAATCGGCTGCTACTACCATTAGCTTCTTGGCTGAGCCGGCCTTAACCGCATCTATCGCCGCCTTGAGGGCTGTGGTGCCCGCTCTGAGAGAGTTAGCAAAATCAGCCGTAAGAATATCCCGGCGGAAATCAGCGGCTGCTGCCACGATAGTGGCTATTTGCTTCTCCTTATATGGGGCAGTGGTGGAGGCGAAGAACAGCCCATCAATGGTTTCTGGCTTTACCCCATTGAGGCAGTCCCTAACAGCAGCCACCGCCATGGTGACGGAATCTTCATCAGGACCTGCAACAGCCTTCTCTCCCCTTAGGCCCCTGCGGAGCAATTCCCGGCTCATTCTCCATTTAGGAATATAAGCACCATAGGAAATAATCCCAGCCATTTACACCTCCTGAGAACATGAAATGCCATCTTCTGTCAGGTCACCTCAACCTGGCCGAATTTTTCTTTCAGTTTGGTTATTGCCTGGGCGATCCCCTCTTTGGCTTTGAACACAGCGCTTCCAGCCACGAGCACGCGAGCTCCTGCCCGAATTACTTCAGCGATGTTGGAAGTGTTAATGCCTCCATCCACTTCCAACTCTGCCCCCAATGCTTTCTCATCCAGATTTCGCCTCATTCGAGCGATCTTATCTAGCATGCCCGCAATGAACGATTGTCCCTCAAAGCCTGGGTTCACCGTCATAATCAGGGCAAGGTCGAGCAAGGGTAGAACTTCCTCCACAGTCTTCAGTGGGGTGCCTGGATTTAGAGCTGCCCCAGCCTTTACCCCCAAGCCTTTAATTTGCTCCACCACTCGGTGCAGGTGAGGACAAACCTCCACATGCACGGTGATGATGTCAGCCCCAGCCTGAGCGAAATCGCCGACGTATCTTTCGGGTGATTCTATCATCAAATGGACGTCGAGAGGGAGGGAAGTGTACGGGCGAATGGCTTCGACTACCTCAGGGCCAACAGTGAGATTGGGTACAAAGTGCCCATCCATAACATCAACGTGAATCCAATCGGCACCAGCTTTGGTGGCTTCTTCAACCTGCTGTCCCAGCCGGGCATAATCGGCTGACAGGATAGAGGGTGCCAGTTTCAATCTGTTGCTCACCAGGCCTATTCTACCATTTAGACTAAAGCTGGTGCAATATCAAGTTCTATCAGCTAGGAAGAGATATTCACTGAGTCTTGACGCAGTGCCACTTCCTAATTTAGAATTTTTCCAGAAACAAACGCTTGTTTGGCAATGACCAAGGTAAGTAAGAAACAGGAGATTCTAGCTGCCGCTGAGGAGCTCTTCCGGGAACGGGGTTATGTAGCCACCAGCATGGCTGACATTGCTGCCAAGGTTGGCTTGTTGAAAGGCAGTCTCTATGCCCACTTCCCTAGCAAGGAGGACCTCCTCCTGCAAATTGTGGAAAGGCCCATGAATAAGGTGATTGAAAGGCTTCTCAAGGTTAAGAACTCTGGTCTCCCCTGGCCTGAGAAAATAAGGCAAGCCATCTTGGCTCAATTCGAACAGGAGGACGTACCTCACTTTGCAGCCACCTTTATGGCGGTGAGTGAGCTTTACACCAAAGCTAGACGAGACAAAAACAGGGTTCTGTTGGCTGCTTTTAGACGTCACAAGGAGGCCTGGATAAGTTTACTGCAGGAGGGAATAGAGCAGAGCTATAGCGATGGAACGATTAGTGCAAAGTTGGCCTACTTTGCCCTGGTAGGAATGTCTCAGTGGACCTATAAGTGGTACTCTGAAAGTGGCCCCCTCACCTCTGAAGAAATAGGAGAGCAATTTGCTCGCTTGTTTTTGGAAGGTTTCGCTCGAGGTTCTTGGCGCAATATGCCAGAACGGGAGCCGTAAGTTCAGCAAAAGTTAAGTCACCAGATGAAGGAGGATTCATGGATTTTCGGCTTAACAAGGAGCAGCAGGATATTAGGAAAGCGGCCCGGGAATTTGCTGAGGGAGAGTTTGATAAAGAACTGATTCTCAAGCATGAGCGTGAGGGAACCTTTCCCTTCCAAATCTGGAAAAAGGCCTGCGAACTCGGGTTTACGGGGGTTAGATTTCCTGAGGAGATCGGGGGGCAAGGCTACGGGGTTTTAGAGAACGTCATAGTAATAGAGGAATTTTGCCGAAGGGATTCCGGGATCGGCCTGGCCTTCAGTTGTGAGCTGCCAGGTGCAGAGCTGGTAGCCCTCTTTGGCAGCCAAGAGCAGAAGCTTAAATTCGTAACGCCTTTCTTGAAAGGTGAAAGGTACTTTTCGATTGCCTTGACTGAGCCAGACCACGGATGTGATGTTAGAACCCTTTCGACTACGGCTCTCAAGAGGGGGAATGAATACCTCATAAATGGGAGCAAGACCTTTATCAGCTATGGTACCTTCTCCGACTTTAACCCGGTTTTTTGTCAGACTGACCCAAAAGCTGGATTTAGGGGGCAGACAGTCATTATGATTGAGAAGGATAGGGAGGGGTACGAGTCCTTGCATATCCCGGACAAAATGGGGGCTAGAATGATGCCCTCAGCTCAATTGTTCTTTCGGAATGTAAGAGTTCCGGAGGAGAATCGTATAGGCGAGGAAAACAAGGGGTTTCATTTGTTCATGGGAACCATGCTAGGAAGCCGAGCGGAAATGGCTGCTCAGACGCTCGGCATGGCGCAAGGTGCTCTAGATCGAGCCTTAACGCATGCCAGGACGAGGGAGCAATTTGGGGGTGCATTGGCTAGACTCGAAGTGATAAGATTTAAGCTGGCTGATATGAGCATTCTGACTGAAGCAGCCAGGGCCTTGGTCTACAAGGCTGCTTGGTGTTTTGACCACGGGGTCGGTGATCACCGACTCACCTCCATAGCTAAAGTCTTTGCTTCCGAGTCCTCGCTGAAAGTCACTGATGAGGCCATGCGAATTTTAGGGGGTTATGGATATTTCTTAGAGAATGAGGTGGAGAGATTCTATCGAGACGCTCGGGCTCATGTATTTCTCGAGGGCACGATTGAGGTTCAGAAGATGATAATTGCGCATGATATATTAAGATGAGGGCTGGCTAAATCAGCAGATGGTGGAGAGATTTGAGAGGAGGAGTGGTAAATGAACATCGTAGTATGCGTCAAAAGAGTGCCTGACACGGCTGAGGCGGAGGTGGAGATAGCCGAGAATGGGCGAAGCATAAAAGAAAATGACCTAGTCTTCGACGTCAACGATTGGGACAAGTATGCTGTAGAAGAGGCGGTTCGATTAAAAGAACGATTTGGGGGTTCTATAACCGCAATAGCGTTGGGGCCCGAGGGGATTGAGGAGACACTGCGCCGTTGCCTGGCCACCGGTGCTGACGAAGGGGTGGGGCTCAGTGATGAGGCATTTCAAGGTTCGGATGCTGCCACCGTGGCCCGGATCCTGGCTCAGGTAATTAGGAAATTAAAGTTCGATTTGGTGCTAACTGGAGCGCAGGCCAGCGATGATGGGTATGGACAGGTAGGTCCTATCTTAGCGGAACTATTGGGCCTGCCACATGCTGCCTTGGTGACCCATATCGAGATTGCCGAGGAAAGGGCCCGCGTGCAGCGGGAGCTTGAAGGTGGCCTGGAGGAGTTGGTTGAGATAAAGTTCCCCGCGGTGTTTACCATCCAAACGGGAATAAATGAGCCTCGATATGTCAGCATAGCCGGGGTGAGAAAGGCTGCCCGGAAAGAGATAAAGATGCTCGACCTGGAAGGAACAGGGCTGAAAGCGGAAGAGGTGGGAGAAACCGGCTCAAAAACCAGGATAGGGAGGCTTTTTCCTCCACCGGCAACCAAGGAGATGGAGATGCTGCCCAGCGAGCCCGAGGAAGCAGCCAGCAGGCTGGTTCAAATTCTGAAGGAGAAAGGAGGGCTGGCTTAAATCATGAGCGAAGAGGGGCAAATTTTCGTTCTAACTGAACATCGGAAGGGAGAAATTCGGGATATCACCTGGGAGATGCTGACCAAGGGTCGGGAGCTAGCTTCCCAATCTGGTGCTAAACTAAACGCCGTACTTCTCGGCCATCAGGTGCAAAACCTGGCTCAAGAGCTGAGCAAGAGAGCCGATGAGGTGCTGGTGGTTGAAAATGAGGAGTTAGAGAATTTTAACAGCGAGACTTACCAGGAAGTCCTGGCTAGCTTGATAAGCCAATATAAGCCGACTCTGATCCTCGTCGGGCACACCAGCTTTGGTATGGACTTAGCACCTAGTTTAGCCACTCAGCTGGAGATGCCCCTTTCCACGGATTGCCTCGACCTGCGTTTTGAAGACGGGAAGTTGGTGGTGGTAAGGCAGATGTACGGCGGCAAAGTCAATGCCGAAGAATTATTTGCTGAAGCCCCAACTTATTTGGTGACCCTGAGGGCAGGCTCCTTTCCTGCAGAGGGTGGGGGGGCGGAGCCAGGGGAGATCAAGAAACTGAGATTTTTGCCTAAGGAGGCGGACCGTAAGAAGTTCATCGGATATGTGGAGGCGGTGGTGGGTGAGGTGGATATAACTCAGGCTGATATCATCGTTGATGTTGGCCAGGGAATAGGAGATGAGAAGAACATCCCTCTAGTAAATGAGCTGGCTGAAGTCATGGGCGGAGTATTGGGTTGCTCTCGTCCTATCGTGGATAAGAAGTGGCTTCCTAAGGAGCGCCAGATAGGAACGTCGGGGAAGACGGTGAAGCCTAAGGTTCATCTCGCCATCGGCGTGAGTGGCGCTTTCCAGCACGTGGCTGGGATGAAGGGGAGCACGATCATCGCCATAAACAAGGATCCTAAGGCACCTATCTTCCGTGTGGCCGACTACGGGATTGTGGGTGACTTGTTTAAGATCATCCCGGTGCTCCTGGACAGGCTCAAGGAGGTGAGGGCTAGCTGAGTCATTAAGAAAGCTTATTTCTTGGAGGGTCAAGAGGGAGACCGACATGGACTTTGAACTTACCGGAGAGCAAAGAGAGATCCAAAAGGCAGCTCGAGAATTTGCGGAGGCGGAGCTCGGTAAGGATTATACCCTGGGGCTCGAGAGAGAGCATAAATTTCCTTGGGAGGTCTGGAAAAAGGCCTGCGAGCTGGGATTTGTAGGCCTAGACTTCCCTGAGGAATATGGAGGACAGGGGTACGGCCTTCTGGAGAAGGTGCTGGTGACGGAGGAGTTCTGCCGCTGTGGGGCCGGGGCAGGCATCAGCGTGATGGGAAGTAACTTCGGTTCCAAGATTGTTCTTCGAAGAGGAAGTGAAGAGCAGAAGAAAAAATATCTTATTCCGCTGTGCCAGGGCGAGGCAATCTTCTGCGGTGCTTTTACTGAGCCTGATAGGGGGAGCGATATCCTGGCCTGCCTCTCCACCACGGCGGTAAAAGAAGCGGAGGACTACGTGATCAATGGCACCAAGACGTTCACCTCCTTCGCCAGTATCGCTAGATTCGCCATTGTACTTTGCCAGACTGATTCCGAGGCCAGCCCGCCCTACCATGGCCAGAGCACCATCATGGTGGAGATGAATCGAAAGGGGATTGAGGTCACGGACCTGGAGAAGATGGGTTGGAAATCAGCGCCTACTGGCCTGGTTTCATTCCTTGACGTAAGGGTTCCTGGGGAGAACCTGGTGGGGGAGGAAAATCGGGGATTTTATCAGACTATGGAGTTTCTGAACGAGTTTCGGATAGAAATAGGAGCCCAAGCGGTGGGAATTGCCCAGGGCGCTTTTGAGAGAGCCCTAGACTATGCCCGAACGAGAGAAGCCTTTGGACACAAGATAGGTGCCTTTCAGGCAATCTCGCACAAAATAGCGGAAATGGCCACTAAGATAGAGGCTGCTCGACTCCTAACCTATAGGTCTGCCTGGAATTTTGACCAGGGGAAAGTTGACCCTAAGTTTTCGTCCATGGCCAAGTGGTACCCCGCCAGAGTGGCCGTTGAGGTAGCCGACGAAGCTATTGAAATCCTGGGGGGACATGGTTATATGCTGGAAAACGAAGTGGAGCGTTTTTATCGTGATGCTCGAATGCTGGAGATTGTGGAAGGCACCCGGGAGATCCACAAGAACACCATCGCCAGGTTCCTGCTGGGGAAGATAAGATGACCGATGCCGAGCCAAGCCTGGTGGAGGAGTATGAACTCTTCGGCTGTATTCAATGTGGCAAGTGTAGCAGTGGCTGTCCCGTTTCCCTAAAGAGTGCACTTAACATCCGTCGGCTTGTCCGTGAGCTGGTAGTTCGGCAGGACCTGAGGTCAGTCTATGAACAAGCCGAACTTTGGGATTGTACCACTTGCGCAGTCTGTTCCCTACGGTGCCCCAGGGGTCTGAAGCCCCATGAGGTAATTGTTGGCCTTCGCTCCGACCTGGTTGAAGAAGGGAATATCCCCGCGACTGCAAGAGATGCTCTGGAGGGGACTTTTAAGCATGGTAATCCCTGGGGTCGAAGCAGGACTAGAAGGTCGGAGTGGGCCGCCGGGCTGGAAATCAAGGATTTCTCCCGGGGGGATAAAGCTGAGGTGCTCTATTTCGTTGGCTGTGCTCCCTCCTATGACCCACGAGTTCAAGAAGTAGCTCGAGCCTTGGTGCGTATTCTTGGACAGGCTGGGCTTAACTTTGGCATCCTGGGGAACGAGGAGAGCTGCTGCGGGAATGAGATACGCCGGATGGGAGAAGAGGGCCTTTTCGAGATGCTGAGGGAGGATAATCTAGGTCTTTTTCATAGATATGGCATCGCGCACATAGTGACCACCTCTCCCCACTGCTACAATGTTTTGAAGAACGAGTATCAGGACAACAGCTTTGAGGTGAGGCACTACACACAAATCTTGGCAGGGTTAATCAAAGAAGGGAAGCTCATCTTTT
>CAZJSO010000029.1:0-13540 GCA_964548795.1 uncultured Dehalococcoidia bacterium
TTTCACAGGTATATTCGCTTGCAACGGGACAAATAAGAGGTCCAACATGGAGAATGATTTTAACAGGTACTATCATAATTGGATGTGTTTTTGTTGGGTATGTTATAATTTCATTGCTTATAAAAAGAATAGAGACAAGACGGATAAATGATAGGTGGGCACGTTCTTAATTAAAAACGCTCGGGGGCAAACTCTTCGGAAAGCTTCGCTTTCCTTGTCCTCGTTTCACTTGGAGAATATAAAGGAACTATATTAAAGGTGGCCTCCCGGAAGTAAAACTGTTAGGATGAGAAGAAAAAAGGTGACATCAAAGCATAGTGCACCTCATCAATTATAATGGAGGCAAATAACTTTGAAAGATATTCAGCAAATGTTTCCTAGAGGACCTGCCAACTCGGGATCATATTTTCATTACCAGCGGGAGAATCTCCTCGGAGATCCTCCTTGCGGCTAGCGTCTTGCCTCACGAACTATCTTCTCCAGCACCGGAGTGATATCCCGGGAGGTATCCACGGCAAAATGCCGGCGCCGGATTTTATGAAACCCTTGCTTCATTCTCTGGTAGACCGAGAAATCGGCCTCGGAGTTATCCTCCCGGTGCGGGCTGGCCATCCTGGTCTGCAAACGCTCCCGTACTACCTCCGGCGGCGCTTCAACCCGTACCAGGACTAACTTAGCTCCCAGTCTGTCAGCAATGCAATAGAGCTGCTCCCGGTGATGTTCAACCAGGTTGGTAGCATCCAGCAGAACAGGGATGTTCTTCCTCAGCAGCTCTTGAATCAGCCAATGCAAGGCGGAGAAGAGACGCTGATTCTCATCGGCACTGTAGCCTGGAGAGGGGAAAAGGACCTTGCGCAGCTCATCACTCTCCAGTCGCACACAGGGAAGGCGCTCGGTTAGCCTACGGCTAAAATAAGACTTCCCCGTCCCAGGAAGACCGCTCATCACGATAAGGAAAGGTCTAGCTATGGGCTCCGGGAGCTCACCCAGGCTTTGCCTCAGCTTTTGAGCATCATTGTGAGCCAAATCTTCCGTGGAGCTTCGCGCCACCTTCATATAGGTACTGCTCCCCACTCGGGCCTCATAGCCGTTATCCTCGGCCTTCCGGCTCATTATACCACCCTGTTAGCCACCGATAAATGCTCTTTCAAGCAGCGCTGTAAATCCTCCAGCGCTTTGCCTGGAGGTTACAGAAGTACTGAGGTTACAGAAGTACTATTGAAAACTAGCTGCGCTTATGGTTTTATTGAAAAGAGGGCTCAACGCTAGTTTGTCACTATGATTTGGTTTAGGCGGTTATTAACCATCCCGCTTATTCTTCTCTTCCTCACCGTGTTTAGCGGCGCGCTTCTCGTCTCACAGGTAAACAGCACCTGGGGCAATCCCAAGTTCTACAGCGACCAGATGCGACGGGCGGATATCTACAACTTCGTCTATGATAAAGCCATGCCAGCAGAGCTGGATGAGATAGATAGGACCCAAGACCTCCCCATTGACTCATCTGCCGCTAGAGATGAACTCATCCCCGCCGCTAGGCAAATACTGCCATCCAGGTGGCTCCAGGCTCAGGTTGAGTCGGCGACCGCTGCCCTAGTTCCATACGCTCTGGGCAGCACTAACAAGCTCGCCTACACTGTGACTCTAAAGGACAGGGTGGAGAAAGCTGCCGAGGTTATCAGGGATGACCTACTAGAAGGTAACACAGCCACTAGCCTTTACGAGAGGGAAATGGCACGCCTGGCTGACAAAGCGGCCGAGGGCCTGGATAAATGGCCCTATGCTTTATCAGTCAGCAAACAGGAAATAGAAGATGTCCTTAGGACAGTTGCTCCCAAGAGCTGGATAACCTCACAAGCTAAGGCAGCCATCAACTCAGTGACACCCTATATGACCGGCGACTCGGAGCACTTTGCCATTAAGGTAGATCTTAAGCCACGGGTAGATGCAGCTCTACCAGCCGTTATTGACCTACTAGATAGGCAAGAGACGTACGATTACCTCTTCGATGAAATAGTAATGCCTAAAATAGACGAGCAACTCGGTAAGGAAGTGAAACTAAACTTTGGCCCGCTTGAGGTAACCCTCTTCACCGGCGAAGAAATCCTGCCTCAGGTGAAGGAAGTATTACCCCATTCATGGTTCAGACAGCGGCTGAAGGAGGCAGTTGGTCAGCTTGCATCGTACATAAAAGGAGAAAGAAACACCCTCGCCATCGTTGTGCCTCTGGCCGACCGGAAAGAGGCCACTGCAGAGGCGATCGAAAAGCTTATTGACCGCAAGTTGGGAATTGCCTCCAAACTGGTTCCTGGTTCTATCAAGAGGGAGATGATAGATTCCTCGATCATTGATAGGATCCCCAATCAGTGGATATATACCGAGGCCGACCTTCGCCAGGCATTGGGTGAGGAGAATTGGAACTTCATCGAAAAGTTACGTGAAAGGGTAAGCTCAGGCTGGATATTCACCGAGGCTGATCTGGCGGGTAAGATGGGAGGCGACAAACTTGACGAGGTACGCGATTGGATAAGGCAAGGTTACACCTTAACCGAGACCAGCTTAAGGAACATGGCTGAGAGCGCAGGCGTAGAGCTGAGCACGGTGGATACGGCACGCCATTGGATGGGCGTTGCTAGAGCTTGGGCATGGGCTCTCTGGCTGATGTCCTTCATACTCCTTGGCCTTGTTGGTTTTCTAGGCGGCCGAGATTGGAGGAATAAACTTCTCTGGGCACTTGCGCTGCTATTCCTCATTTCACTCGCGATTTATATCAGCGCTGGCCCCGCCTACGCCCACATTGGTAGGCCAGGGGTTGAAAAAATGCTACCTGCCCCAGCGAAATATGAGGGGTTCCTGGCAGTGATGGTCCAGAAAGCCGATGAAATGATCACCAACATGATCAGTGCCTTTGTCTCAGGGATAAAAACCAAAACCCTCTGCATGATGATAGGTTCCGGCACGCTCCTTCTGGGGTTAGCGACCTGGAACCTCATACGCCCACACGAGCCGACGTCATAGCAGAAAGGGCCACTCAGCCAACGGGCTTAGAGCTTCGTCCAGGCCAGCAGGGACTCAAGGAGGAGTTTGCCATCGGTGCCGCCGAGGATTTCCTCACAGCAGCGCTCGGGATGAGGCATGAGGCCCAGGACGTTACCTTGCCCGTTTATTATCCCCGCAATATTCTCCAGCGAGCCGTTGGGGTTGGCCTCCGCCGTAACCTCACCTGAGGGGTCACAGTAGCGCAAAACGATCTGTCCCCGCAAGTTAAGCCTGGCAAGGGTGTCCGGATCAGCATAGTAGGCTCCCTCATAATGGGAGATCGGCATGCGAAGCACCTGCCCTTCCTGACACCTACAAGTAAAGGGGCTGGAGTCGTTTTCCACCCTCAGGTGAACCCACTGACAGCGGTACTGCAGGTGATTATTGCGCAGCAAGGCTCCAGGCAAAAGTCCCGCCTCGCACAGAATTTGAAACCCGTTGCAACTACCGAGCACCAGCCCACCATGAGCTGCAAAGTCAACCAGGGCACTCATTGCGGGCGAGAAGCGAGCGATAGCACCAGGGCGGAGGTAGTCCCCATAGGAAAAGCCGCCCGGGAGGATAACACAGTCGTAGCGAGAAAGATCGGTTTCCTTATGCCAGAGGTACTGAACTTCTTGTCCCAGCACCTCACCCAATGCCCAATGAAAGTCCCTATCGCTCCAAGTGCCAGGGAATACAAGAATGCCAAACTTCATCAATCAAACGAAACCAAGAAGAGAAAAGATCAGGTCAAAAGTTCGTCCACCACTTCGCTGACCAGCTTCCCCTCGGCCTTACCTTTTAGCTGGGGCATCAGCTTCCCCATCACCCTCCCTTTATCCCGAGGGCTCTGAGCCCCTACCTCCTGGATAGCCTGGCGGGCAAGCTCCACGATCTCCTCCCGCGATAGCTGCTGCGGCAGATATTCCAAAAGTATGGAGAGCTCAGCCTTTTCCCTGGAAAGTAGGTCTTCGCGGCCTGCTTTCTCAAATTCGGCAATGCTTTCCCGACGTTGCTTGACCTGCCGGGAAAGAACCTCAAGCACCTCGTCCTCCTCCAGAGAACGGCCTTTAGCGATCTCCGCGTTGTGGATTGCTGCTTTCGCCAAACGAATCACCGAGGAGCGAATCTTATCCCCTTGCTTCAGCGATTGCTTCAAGTCAGCGGTAAGCTTCCCCTGCAGGGTCATCGGAGGTGTCCGGAATTTTTTAAGCTCTTGCGGAGCTTGGTGGCTCTTTTGCGCTTGCGCTTCACCGAGGGTTTCTCATAATACTCACGCCGACGATACTCGCTAAGAATGCCCTCCTGCTGCAGTTTTCGGTTGAAGCGCCGCAGCGCGCTTTCGAGTGACTCATTCTCGTTTAGGATTACCTCACTCAATTCACCTAGCCTCCTTTCCTGGCCAAACCTTGAGAATTATAGCCGTTAGAAAACTCAGGTGTCAAGGAATTCCTGCACCCACTTCCACACTTCCTCCCTCACCTTCTCCTGCGGAAGAGAGGCATCGATGACCTGCCACCGGCTCCCCCCAGAGGCAGCAAGCTTCAGATAACCTCGGCGGACCCTCTCATGGAAAGGGAGTTCCTCCCGCTCAAATCGATCCCTACCTCTCTTACGACGCAGTCCCTCCCCAGCCTCCAGGTCAAGCAATACAATTAGGTCGGGGCGCAGACCCCCTGTAGCCAGATCGTTCACCATCTCAACCATTTTCAAGTTCAATCCACGCCCATATCCTTGGTAAGCTAACGTAGACTCAGCATACCGATCACACAGGACAATCATGCCACGCTCTAAAGCTGGGCGAATGGTTTCCTTCACCAGCTCAGCTCTAGCAGCCGCAAAAAGGAAAAGCTCCGCCAGCGGGTCAATTGCCATCGCCTCGTGTTTAAGTATCCGACCCAGCTCCTGTCCCAGAGGCGTGCTGCCAGGCTCCTTGACCAATAGCACCGGCAATCGCCGGCGAGAAAGCCGCTCATAAAGGGACTTTGCCTGAGTGCTCTTCCCACACCCCTCCCCACCCTCAAAGCTAATGAACAAACTCACTCCTCCGATAGCTTACTGAATTGACCAGCGCAGGTCAAGCTACATCGCCACTTTCACCCGGACAACTAGACAAGTCGGCTTGTTGAGTGATAGAATTTAAACCTGAGAATGGTAGAGCATTCTGGAGATGGAGGTAGCTACTTTGGCCCACACTAAATCAGCTAAGAAAAGAATAAAGACCTCACAGAAGAGACGAGAGCAGAACAAACCAATCCAAAGCCGAGTCAAAACTCATTTAGTTCAAGCAGAGGAGGCCCTCCTCTCTGGGGAAGTTGAGTCAGCCGCTCAAGCAGTAATGCAAGCCATAAGTACACTAGACAAAGCGGCCAAGCAAGGCGTTATTCATCCTAACAAAGCAGCCAGGCATAAATCACATCTGATGAAAAAACTAAACGTCCTCCGAAGTACCTCACCTGCCTAGGAAGGCTTGTAGGCTCGGTAGGCCTGGTCCAGCAGCATGATAGGATGCATCGACTTTATGCCAGTACCAGCCTCTAGCTGCAGTTTGCAGCCACCGCATTCTGTTACTATGTTATCAACCTTATTTTCCCGGTGAAGTGACTCTATATCTTCCCACGAGGGCTTGGCGATCTCAACCGAACGCTTGTAGTTGGTTGTCTTCATCCCATATGAGCCACCCATGCCGCAACAGCGGGTATTGACCCTGCTTATCTCCACTCCAGGTATCAACCTGAGCAAAGTCAGTGGCTCCCGGATTATGTTTTGCACTTTTAGATGGCAGGGACTGTGGTAGAAAACTTTGAGCGGAATCCTGCCCAAGTTAGTACTCAGCCTGCCCCGTTGATGTAGCTTGAACAGGAATTCGCCCGCATCATAGGTATTCTCCGAAACAAACCTAGCTTCGTCGCTATCAAAGAAGGTGAGGCACTCCTTCCTCAGCATTAGGTTACCGCTAGGGCAGGTGGTAATGATTTTATACCCCGGCGATGCGGCCTTGCTAAGGGATTCGAGGTTAAACTTAACATTCTTAGCTGCTCCTTTAAGGTTCCCATTGGCAAGCATCGGCATACCACAGCATACCCAATCGGGGACGATGACCTCTATCCCATTTATCCTCATAACCTCGATCAGGGCTTTACCGATCTCCGGGTCGTAATAGTTGGCAAAGCAGCCAGGATAATAAACTATCCTTTCAACTACGGCCACTCTTCCTAATCCACTCCTTCAAAGTTTGCCGATGAAAGGCTGGCAATCTGGCGCCATGATGAAGCCCAGCCACTGCTTCCATGACCAGCTTAAAAATATGGTTATCCTTGGCCCAGTTGGACAACGGTGCAGTCCACGAGCCTATCTTGGCTAGTAGTTCAGGGTTGTCGAGCAGCTTCTTCTTCCAGCTTCGACCTCGCTGAGCATAGTATTCAAATTGAGACTTCCAGATTAAGCCTGGAATATCGATTTCAAGCGGGCATTCCTCCTTACAGCGAGTGCAGTGAAGACAGGCCTCGGTCGAGGGAATCCAGCCTTGCAGGAATCCGAGGAGGTAGTTTTTGGGGCTCCAAATCCACCTCTCTTGGCCTACCTGCAAGCCAATGGGGCACTGTTGGGCACAAGCCCGGCAGTCAAGGCACAAGAAGAGTTGCCCATATCCATTCCTGAATAACGTGCTCCGCCCGTTGTCCAAAATCAGGACATGGAGTTCTCGGTCACCTGAGACTATAGGCAAGCCATCAAAATCATATTGTTCTACCTCTCTGGGCCCGAGGTCGAGAAGCATGCTCTCCAGGCCAAATATTCCCATGCATCTGGTCTGAAAAAGAGCTGCTTCCCTGTCTGGTACTATCTTTTCCAGGCTGACAACCAATATCACCTTCTTGGCCTGCTCCAAATCCTTGGAGATGTTCGAGAAGTGCTGTAAGAAAAAGACAGAGCCATCTTCGGCTGAGATGGCATTGACTCCCAATATAGCCAGGTAATCTCGCACCTCCGATGAGCTCAGTCCGGTTATCAGTTTAGAAGTATCGAACGATTCGACAAGGCCTTTCCGGTGTAGGCCGGGAAGCGCCCAGTAGTCCACGATCTTCTTCTCGAAATGCTCGAACTCCTTAAAATAGCGGACGTAAGTTTTAAAGCCGGAGGCTTGAAGCTCTGGGCGCAGCTCATTTATCACCACACTCGACTTATTGACCGAGAGCAGGTCTATTCCACCGGCGATCTGTTTAATATAGGCTACAGCTTGCTTGGCATCGGCACAACTCACCAGCTTCACCTCCGGATACCGACTAAGGCTCCCTTTAAGCTGCTCTAGCAAGGAGAGGTGATTATCCTGAGCATGTTGGCGGATGGCTTTGAGCTGTATCTTGAGGGACTCTAGATCAAACTGGGGCTCTTTTCTAACCAGAATTCCTGCGGCTTGGCGCTGCCTCTGTTTGTTTGCCGGCTCAAGCACCACTATGGTGGGAGTGTCAGTCACAATAAATACAGAAACCTCTAGCCCATTAATTCAGAAAGTTAAACTAAAGGCTCAAATTCTAAACCGGACAACGTAAAATGCCCAATGCCCGCAAATTAATCCTTTCCCTCTGGCCTTATCAATATCTCGTCAATCAGACCATACTCCTTGGCCTGCTCAGGATTCAGGTAGAAGTCACGGTCAGTATCCCGAGCTACTTTCTCATAAGGCTGACCCGTGTGGCGGGAAATGATCGTGCGTATGATATCCTGAAGACGAAGGATCTCCTTGGCCGCAATGGCAATGTCGGCCGCCTGGCCCTGAGCCCCTCCTACTGGCTGGTGCATGTGAATGGTAGAATTAGGAAGGGCATAGCGCTTACCTTTAGTCCCAGCACAGAGCAAGAGGGTCCCCATGCTGGCGGCCAGCCCCACACAGATGGTAGAGACATCACAGCGCATAAGTTGTATGGTGTCGTAGATAGCTAAGCCCGCACTGATAACCCCGCCGGGGCAGTTGATATAGAGGCTGATATCCTTATCCGGGTCCTCACGTTCCAGATAGAGAAGCTGGGCAATAACCAGATTAGCCGCCTGGTCACTGATGGGCATGCCCAGGAAAACAATGCGCTCCTTTAGCAGCAACGAATATATATCAAAAGCACGCTCTCCTCGAGCACTGGTCTCCACTACCATCGGGATGATATTCTCAAACCGCATTTTGCTTTCCTCCCCTGGCGATTCTAATTATAACCTAAGTCCAAGGCAAAGTGAACAGCCTTGGTTTAAGCTTGGAAAGTTACTCCACCAAGTCCTCAGGCTTTAAGGCTATCTCCACCAACCGCTCCATCGTTTTGCGAGTAAGAAGCTCATTCCGTATCGATTCTTTGTTCTGAGACTGGTTCAAAGCCTGGCGTAATTCCTCTTGGCGTTCGCCAGCACCTTTAGCCAGCTGCTCTATTTCCGCCTCTACTTCGGCCTCGTCAACGCTGATATTCTCCAGCTCGGATACCTTCTGCAAGATCAAGGACCGGGTGAGTCTCTCCTCAGCCAGTGGGCGAAGCTCCCTTCTCAACTCCTCTTCAGCCTGGCCCCGGTTACGCAAGTAGTCCTCAAGACTAGGCCATCCTTGTCGCCTTAGCTGGCTTAGAATCAGGCGATCAACTTCCGCTTCGGTAAGGGCCGGGGGGAATTCTACCTGAGAGAGGCCTACCAAAGCCTCCAGTGCCTCCCTCTCCAGCTTGCTTTTCACCTCCTGCTCCGCAGCTTCCTTTAGCTGAGTTGCCACCTTCTCTCGAAGGTCATCAAGGGTATTCACTCCCCAATCAAGGGCACGAGCAAAATCATCGTCCAAGTTTGGGAGCCTTTCCTCCTTGACCTCACGCAGAAGGATCTTAAACTGGCACTCTTTTTCAGCAAACCTCTGGGGGAAATCCCCCGATAGAGGGAGAGCGAACTCCCTCTCCTCACCCTTGTTCATCTCCATGATCTGGTGGGCAAAGCCAGGGGCAGGCCAGGTTGACTCCGATAACAAGCGATACCAGCGCCCTTTTTCATTAACTACAACCTCTCCTTCAACCCTTCCCTCAATGTCTAGAACGACCACATCGCCCAGGCGGCAAGGCCGCTCGACCGGCTCCCAGTAAGCCTGGGATTTACGAAGTTGCTCCAGGGCCTTCTCAATCTCTTCCTCTGGCACCTCAGCTTTCTCTGGGGTTACCTTGATGGCATGGTAATCCCCCACCTCCACCCTTGGAGGCAGCGGAACTGTGACTTCGAAAATTGGGGGCTCGAGCTGAATTATTTCGAACTTTGGCTCTGCGAATGGCTCAACCCGTTGCTCTTTTATCGCCTGCTCATATAACCGGGGGATAAGGTCATTTAGCGTCTCCTTGAGAACTGCTTCACGCCCCACATAGCGTTCTACTATGTAGCGAGGAGCTTTACCCTTGCGAAAGCCAGGAATAGAAACCCGAGAGGCCAGGCGACGATAAGTGCTCTCTAGAGGTTCCTGAAGCTCTTCTGGCTCAACTTCGATTCTGAGTCGTAGCTGGCAGCCAGGTAACTTTGTGGAGGATGTTTTCAATCTCCCTCCATGAGGTTTAACCCCTTCCCCGACGGAGGCGCTTAGAGATGGCCTGTTTGTAAATCTGGAGCAAGTTTTTGCCGTGCTGCAACATCTTCTGACGCCTTTTTCTTCGGCGTTCCTCTCGACGCTCTCCCCTGGTCTTTCCTCCCTCAACCACTTCAACCAAGCCCACTCGGAAATTTTACCATTCGCTGCCCAGGCTTGCAAGTTAAACCTACGTCTACCTTGCCTCTTTGAGCTCATTCAATTATGCTCTATAGCAGATAGACATGAGTCCAAAGCAGCGCTTTTTCTGGGGAATCAGTGCTCTGTTCCTGCTCATCTTTGTTGGTGCTGCCGGATACATGTTCATTGAAGGATGGAGCTTCTCCGATTCCATCTTCATGACCATCATCACCCTGAGCACTGTAGGCTATGAAGAAGTCCATGAGCTTACCGGGGCAGGAAGAGCCTTTACCTGCTTCCTTATCATAGGTGGTGTGGGCCTAGCTTTTTATGCCCTGACCGGCGTAGTGGAATACTTCATACAACAAACTACCGAGGGAATCTTCTGGAGGCGAAGGATGAAAAACCAGATATCTAAGCTCAAAGATCACTTCATCATCTGCGGTTATGGGCGAGTAGGAAGAGAAGTAGCTCTGGCCTTCTCTGGCAGTAAGGTCCCTTTCGTGGTCATTGACCCGGATGAGGCAGCCTTTGCCGAGGCCAAGGGAAACAGCTACTTATGTCTTCAGGGCAGTGCCAGCTCTGATGAGATCCTCAAGGAAGCAGGAATCAGCCGAGCCCGTGGGTTGATCGCAGCTACGGGAAATGATGCCGAGAACATTTTCATTACCCTCTCTGCCAGGGGACTTAACCCTGGTCTTTTCATCGTCGCCCGAACATGCAGCAGGGATGCTGTGCCCAAGCTCGAGCGTGCGGGGGCCGATAAGGTCGTTTTCCCCCTGCGCCTTGGTGGCCGGCGCATGGCCATGCTAGCCCTGCGTCCAGTGGTGGTAGATTTCATTGACACCATCTTCGGCAGGCCAGCTAGCCCTCTCGAACTGGAGGATATTAAGGTCGCTGCCAGTTCTCCTCTGGCAGGGAAGAAAGTGGGAGAAGGAGAGAAGTCTAGTGGTTTAACCATCCTTGCGTTAAAGAAAGAAGACGGGGCGCTTCTTCCCAAGCCAGACGCAGAAACTCTTATCGAACCCGGAGATGAATTGGTTGTCATAGGAACAAGAAAACGGCTACAGAAGCTGGAAGAAGCTCAATAGAGTTTTCCGCATAAATCTAAAGGGTTGGGCGGCTAATTGACAGGGGGAATTATACTTTAATACAATATCAACGGCTTCTAGGCCCGGTAGTGGGATAAGGAATGAGTCACCAGAAGGCAGCGGTAGAGACTTTCGAGCTCACCAGGGACTTCAATGGGCTAAGAGCTGTAAACAGGCTAAACCTCCAAATTGAGCAGGGGGAGCTTTTTGCCCTCCTGGGGCCCAACGGCGCTGGCAAGACCACCACCATCAACCTGCTCTGCTGTCTCCTTCAGCCCACCTCGGGAACGGCCAAAGTTGCAGGTTTCGACATCCTGAACCAGCCGAGGGAGGTCAAATACCACATTGGGGTATCCACCCAAGAGACGGTGCTCTCGGAGAAGCTCAACGCCTGGGAGAACCTGGCCCTCTTTGGCCACATCTACGGACTTGGCGGGAAGCAAGTTCGCCAAAGGTCGGAACAGCTCCTGCAGCGAGTGGGGCTCCTTGAACGGGCAAAGGATCAGGTGAAGAAATATTCCGGGGGCATGAAGCGGAGGCTCAACATCGTTACCGCCCTAATTCACGATCCAGAGGTCCTTTTCCTGGATGAACCCACGCTGGGACTTGACCCCCAGGCCAGGAGAGCCATCTGGGAATACATCTCGGACCTCAAGGGCAGGAAAACGATCCTCCTAACCACTCACTATATGGAAGAGGCCGATTTCCTTTCCGACCAGGTAGCCATCATTGACCAGGGAAGGATCGTAGCCCTGGGAACACCGGAGGAATTGAAGAGCAGTTTTGTTCAGGCCGGCGTGCTCAAAGTGGCGGCTAAAGGGCTGACCGGGAAAGTGGTGGAGGAACTTCGCTCGAAATACCACAGCGTGGAGGAGGATGAGTTCGGGGTCAAGATCGTTCAGGACAAAATCGACCTGAAGGAAGTGGTGGACTTCCTTTACTCCCGAGGCATAGAGGTACTTTCGGCCTCCCGAGAGGAACCCACACTGGAGGACGTTTTCCTGCGCCTTACAGGAAAGAAGCTGAGGGAATAATGCACCCCAAAAATTCTCCGAATTTTTGGGGACCCCGTAAATTCAATTTTTAAATTTGGGGGTACTATAAAATCAGGTTCCTCGAATTTGCCAGGCGTAATTTTTTGAACATTTGGCGTGACCCGATAGCCTTAGGCTTTCTTATTGGCATGCCTCTGGCCTTCATGCTCATCTTTGGCTTTGCCTTCGGGGAAGAACACCAGAGCAAGCTTTCCCTCGGGGTGATAAACCAGGATAGCACCGCAACCTCAGCGGGCTTCGTGAAGCTCCTGAAGAATTTCCCACCTGAAGCTCCCTCTTTCGAAATCAAATCCTTCGACAAGGAATCTGAAGCTCGAGAAGAAGTTAAAAAAGGGCATCTTCTGGGCTACCTCGTAATTCCTCAGGGGTTCGGGGAGAGAGTCCAGCAAACCCGGAGGGGAATGAATTCCCACATTCCGCTAAAGCTCGTATATGATGAAACGAAACAATGGGTAGTTGTTCGAGCCACTTCGATGACGAGGGCAGCCACTCTGGCCTTTGCCGGCATAGAAGTGCCCCTGGACTTTGAGGAAAAAGGCATGCAGATAAACGTGGAGCGAAGTTATTTCAACTTTATTGCTGTAGGCATGATAATCTACGGATTGATGATCCTTATCCCTACGCTGGTGCGAACGATGACCAAGGATAAGGAGACAGGGTTTCTAGCTCGACTGCGCACTACGCCTATGAAGGCGGGGGATTTCCTCCTGGGTTATTACCTGCCGATGGCCCTCGTTGCCATAATTCAGATCATTATCTACCTCGTGGTGGCCTTTCCCATGGGGCTTAGAGTGGTAGGTAATCTGGGATTGGCTTTCGGCTTTTTCTTCCTCTGCGGGCTTTGCTGTTTAGGATTTGGTCTGATCATCGGCTCACTGGCCCGCTCCGAAGCACAGGGAGAGCCGATCTGCTGGATTTTCCTGGTTCCCATGGCCATGCTCTCGGGAGCCTGGTTCCCGATTGAGGGAATGCATCCAGCCCTTCTCTGGCTGGCCAAGCTATTCCCCTTTTACTATGCCTGTGAGGCCTCCCGACACATCATTTCCCTGGGAACTTCCTTCAGCATGGTTCTGACCGATCTTCTCATCCTGGTCGTTTGGACCCTGATTTCCTTTGGCCTAGGTGTGTTCCTGTTCCAGAGAAGAAGCCTGGAACCTTAACGCACAAGGGCCTTGAGACCTGCCCTATCCATATAGATAAGAGCCGGGGAATGTTCCACACCCCCGGCTCAAAAGGTAGCTAAATTAAACAGTGGTTACAAAGCAGCTGCTATCGCTGCACTGACCTTTTGTAGCAAAGCAGAGAATTTCTCCGCTGCTGCTCTTTGCTTAATCAAGCTAACCCGATCGGCTTCAACGTACTGCACCGCTCCCACCTCACAGAAGCGGACACACTGCGGGTCACCATCGCACAGGTCGCACTTTACGACCTTTTTACCTATGCTATCAAAGCTCATCCCACCAAAGGGGCAGACAGCCACACACATGCGGCAGCCAATACACTGGTCATAGTCAACCATCACCCGCCCCAAGGCTTCATCACGGGAGATGGCCTTTACAGGGCAGACAGCCATGCAAGGTGCCGACTCACACTGCTGGCACGTCATAGGGACATACCGCCCCTCCCACTCCCACTTGATTATCTTTATGCGACTTCGAGAAGGATTGCTC
>CAZJSO010000030.1:0-13446 GCA_964548795.1 uncultured Dehalococcoidia bacterium
GTCGAGATCCCCATAGTCACTGGACTAGGTGAAGCTCGGAACGTCCTCATAGTCAAGTCCTGCCAGGCGGTCATTGCCATAGGGGGAGAGTTTGGCACCCTCTCGGAGATCGCCTTTGCCCTGCGAGATGGGGTTCCGGTAGTTGGCCTGAACACCTGGCGGCTTTTCAAGAAGAGACGCCAGGTTAAGCTTATAATCCTGGCGCAAGATGCCAAAGAAGCGGTGGAAAAGGCTTTTGCGGCCGCCCAGGAGAAGCCTGGCCTAGGAGGTTATTAGTATGGGACTTGAGCTTAAACTTATAAGAGACAGGAAGAATCCCATCTTAGGTCCCACGGAGAGGTGGTGGGAAAGCAAGCTCGTATGTAATCCAGGTGTCCTGCAAGCAGGGGGTAAGATTCACCTGCTCTATACTGCCCATGGTGACGATGGCATCGCACGCCTTGGCTACGCCAGGTTGAAAAATATAGACGAGGTGGAGGAGAGGTTACCTTACCCCGTGCTCATGCCGGAGGAATGGTTTGAGCCCAACGGAGTAGAGGACCCAAGGGTGGTTGTTATTGATGACAGGGTCTTCATACTTTATGCTGGGAAGGAGAAGGACTGGGCACGTGTTTGTGAAGCTCATGTCTCCTTGAGCGATTTCAAAGAGGCTAAGTGGGCCTGGAGCCGGCATAGACTTATCCTGCCGATAATGATGGGCATTCATAATCGGAATGCCGCCTATTTCCCCAGGAGACTGAATGGGAGGTTTGCGCTGTTGCACCGGCCTATGACAATGGCAGAAAACATATGGCTCTCCTTCTCCTACGATAGAATTCACTGGTATGAGCATAAGGAGATCCTGAAGACACGGCCTTTTGGGTGGGATGATGCCAAGATAGGGATCGCCGGACCTCCGATCGAGCTTGAGGAGGGATGGCTTCTAATCTATCATGGCGTTGAGGCCAGGACGTGGACCTATCGCCTTGGCTGCGCCTTGCTGGATGCGGATCACCCGGAAATCGTGCTTGACAGGTCTGATGATCCCATCCTGGAGCCGGAGAGGAGTTATGAGCGCTCGGGCATCACGCCGAACGTAGTATTTTCTTGTGGGGCAGCGGTCTTCGGCGATGAGCTGGCCCTTTACTATGGTGCGGCCGATAAGGTTATCGGGGTCGCTACAGGAAAGCTGCCCGGAAAGCCAGTACAGGGGGCCACCTGAACTATTCGAAATTAAAGGAGAGGCTATGAAAATCCAGAGAGTTAGAGCCCGGGAGATACTGGACTCCCGAGGTAACCCGACGGTTGAAGTTGACGTGGAGCTGGAGAGCGGGGTGGTAGGAAGGGCAGCGGTGCCCTCCGGAGCCAGCACGGGTAAGCATGAAGCCCTGGAGCTTCGTGACGGCGATAAGGGCAGATTTGGGGGGTTGGGGGTTCTTCAGGCGGTGACCAATGTGAATAAGCTTATTGGGCCAGCTCTGGTGGGGATGTCAGTTTTGGAACAAGAAGCATTGGATCGCCGAATGCTTGAACTGGATGGCACGGCGAACAAGTCAAATCTGGGAGCGAATGCCATCCTGGGCGTATCACTGGCGGCAGCTCATGCAGCAGCCAATTATTCGAAAATGCCTCTTTATCGCTACCTGGGTGGTGAGGAGGCCAGCCTGCTTCCCGTACCTTTGTTGAACATCCTCAATGGGGGAAAGCACGCTCCGGACTCGGTTGATTTCCAGGAGTTCATGATCGTTCCCGCCGGGGCGGAATTGTTTGCTGAGGCCCTGCGGATGGGAGCGGAAGTTTACCAAGCCCTCAAGCGCCTTTTAAAAGAGAAAGGCCAGCGAATAGCAGTGGGAGATGAGGGGGGATTTGCGCCTTCCCTCCCCACCAACCGGGAGGCGGTGGAAGTAATCTCAGCGGCCATTGAAGCAGCGGGATACAGGCCAGGGGAGGATTGCTTCCTTGCTCTTGACCCGGCCGCCAGCGAGTTCTACCAGGAAGGACGCTACCGGCTGAGGAAGGAAAACCTGAGTCTTACCAGCTCTGAGCTAATAGACTATTATGCTGAGCTTGCTACGGACTACCCCCTGATCAGCCTTGAGGATGGTCTGGCGGAGGATGATTGGGAGGGGTGGCAGCTTCTGAACGAAAAGCTGGGCCGAAGGTTGCAACTGGTGGGTGATGACCTCTACGTTACTAATCCGGAAAGAATTTCTCGGGGGATCGCTCAGCAGACAAGCAACTCGGCACTCATCAAACCTAACCAAATTGGAACCCTGACTGAGACTCGGAAGGCGATAGAGCTGACCCAAAGGGCTGGCTGGACTACGGTCATAAGCCACCGCTCGGGGGAAACGGAAGATACTACCATCAGTGACCTAGCGGTGGGATTCAGAACTGGCCAGATTAAATCCGGAGCTCCCTGTCGCTCTGAGCGAGTGGCCAAGTATAACCGCCTCCTGCACATTGAGGAGGAGCTAGGTGAACGAGCCCACTTTGCTGGGCGAGCAATTTTCAGCCATTTAAGCCGGTGAAGGAAATCATCTCTGGGGTCTATCAGCTAGAACTACCTTCTCCAGGCAAGCTGGAGAAGGTAAATGTCTACCTCATCCGAGGAGATGGTGGGCTGTTGGTTGACACTGGCTGGGATACGCCGGAGTCATTTGCTGCCTTGCAGAGGCAAGTAAGGGAGGCTGGCCTCAATCTTAAGGCCCTCGGTCGAATAATAATCACCCATTTTCACCCGGATCACTACGGCCTGGCTGGCCGGCTGAGACAACTCTCGGGGGCGGAGATTTGGCTTCATCAGGCTGAGAAACAATTTATTGAGTCACGGTACCTCAGGCCCCAGGTGTTAGTGCAGCAGATGGGAGAATTTCTCTCGGCCAACGGGGTGCCCCAGGGGGAACTTGATGTCCTGCAGCGAGCCTCGCTGGGAATGTTGAGGTATGTCTCTCCAGCTATGCCCGATAAAATGCTTTCAGGCGGGGAGAGGCTCTCAATGGGCCAATTTGAGTTTGAGCTGCTGTGGACGCCGGGCCACTCGCCGGGTCATGTTTGCCTTTATGAGCCCGATAAGAGGATCTTGCTTTGCGGTGATCATCTCCTGCCCACCATCACCCCTCATGTTGGGCTGCATGTTCAGTCGCGCGAAAGCCCACTCGATGATTACCTTGATGCTCTTGACTCAATTAGCCGCCTGGAGATAGATATTGCCCTCCCGGGGCATGGCCCTTCGTTTGGCAGGGTTAAGAGGCGAATCGAGCAAATTCGGCATCATCACCAGGAGAGAAAGGCTGCTATTTTGGGCCAGGTGAAGGGGGAAGCCAAGACAGCCTATCAAATTGCGCTGGGGCTGCCCTGGGTGTTGGAATCAGGAGGGGTTGGTTTTCAATCCTTGAGCAGCTTGGATAAACGCCTGGCGATGACTGAGACTCTAGCTCACCTAGAATCGCTTCGGCGAGAGAGAAGGGTGGAGAGACTTTCTCAGGGCACTTTGAGCTTTTACCGGCGGAGGGACTGACTCTGAACTAAAGGGGGCGAAATGCGGACGATCTTTCTGGTTCCCCACACCCACTATGATGTGGCCTGGGCCTTTACCAGGGAGGATTACCTGAAGATAAACGAGGATATCCTGGAGGAGGCTCTAGCCATGATGAGGAAGGGAGATTTTAAGTTCTGCTTGGAGCAGACCTATCTCTTGGAGGAGATGGAGAAACGAAGGCCCAAGCTCTGGATCGGCCTTAAGGAGATGATAAAGAAGGGAAGATTGGAGATAGTTGATGGCCAGTATCTTATGCCCGATGCCATGCTGCCCACAGGTGAAGTCCTGGTGAGGGAAATCCTTTTCGGCAAACGCTATTGTCGGGAGAAGTTTGGGGTTGATGTGCCGGTGGCCTGGTGCGCCGATAGCTTCGGAATGAATGCCCAGCTTCCGCAGATTTACAAGAAGGCAGGGTATAAGTGGCTGGCCTTCAGGAGAGGGGCCAGACAGGATATCAGACAGAGCGAATTTATCTGGAAGGGACTCGATGGAACGACCATCCTGGCGCACTGGATGCCCCTTGGCTATCGGGCCGGCCTCTACCTCGACAGATGGGAACAGTCCTTCGTCGAACTTAATATGTATGCTGCCACCCCTTATATTCTCATGCCCTGTGGCAGTGGCTCTATGCCACCTCAGGCGGAGGTTCCCCAGGCAGTGAAGGAGTGGAACCGCACTCACCCAGACATTCAAATGAAGATGGCTACTCCCCGTGAGTTCTTCCAGGCTTTAGAGTCACTGGGGAGGAAACTCCAGGTGGTAGAGGGAGAATTATACGACGATGAGCTGGTGGATGTCTTTCCACAAGTTTGCTCCAGTAGAACCTGGATAGTTCAGAAGGCCAGGGAGTGCGAGGGGTTGCTGTTTACCACCGAGATCTTTGCCACGATCGCCTGGCTCCTGGGGAAGGAGTACCCTGATGACAGCTTGCGAGAGGCCTGGGAGAGGACCCTCTTCATCGCCTTCCATGACATCATCACCGGCTCTGGCGTAGATGAGATATATGGGGAAGTAAAGGAGACATTCTCTCAGCTTAAAGAATGGCTCCAGGATATCCTCTTTGAGTCGCTGACCTATATCGCCGAGAGGATCTCGGGTGGCGGGGAGGGGATCGTGGTCTTCAATCCTCTGGCCTGGAAGATGAAGAACTGGATTGAAGCGGAAGCTAAGCTTCCTGAAGTTACGGGGAGCAAACCCGGAATCAAGGATGACCAGGAGCTGGATAATCAGGTGCTCTGGGAAGGAAGGGGGCTTGACCGGGGCAAAGTAGGCGTGGGGTTCACAGGTGAGCTTCCTCCGCTGGGTTACAAAGTTTACAGCCTGTTCCCTGGGGGAAAGGAGCCTGCGGGCAAGATAAAAGTGGAAGGTAACCAGGTAGAAACGCCCTTTTTCAGGCTGGTCATGAACGATGGCTCAGGGGTCATTGAGGTTTTCGATAAGGAAGGCAGGCTTGAGGTCCGGGGAAATGAGCTGGTCATCGAGGATGAGATAGGAGATCTTTATTATCACGGCTCACGGTTCGGTGAGCTCATAAGAAGTGAGTCAGGGGAAGGGCTACAATATGGCAGTTTTAGGCCCAGGAGGTTCTGGGTGGAGCAGGGAGAATTGCGGGCGAAGCTAGTTTTCGAGAACGAATATTATTGCCTTACCTGGCCGTACCGGTTAAAAGAGAGATTTCCTCCCCTGCTATACAAGTATAAGGTACTGGATGTTCGTAAGGAAGTCATTGTCTATCGAGACCTCCCCCGAATTGAGTTCATCACCCGGGTGGATAACCGATACCCTAACATCCGACTTCGGGTAAAGTTTGGCACAGGAATGGAACGCAAGGTCTATTTCCGAGAGACGCAGTTTGGCGTGGTGGCCGAACCGACCGAATATGTCTTCAAGAGAGCCAGGTCAAAGCCTTCGGGGATACCTAATTTCCTGAGCTGGTTTGACCTGAGCAATGGCGTGAAGGGGATAACCTTTATGAATAAAGGCCTGCCGGCCGTCGAGATCATAGAGGATCAGGTTTACCTCACGCTCTTTCGAAGTGTGTCCGCTCTCTCAGCGGACGGGATTGCCGGCCCCCTTGTCCCCACCCCAGGTGCCCTGGAGCTGGGGCAACATACCTTTGAATATGCTATTGAACTTCACCAGGGCGACTGGCGAGAGGCGGAGATATATAGGAGGGCACAGGATTATCATCATTCTCCCATAGCCTTTCAGATCAGTCCCTCTGAAGGGGATTTGCCCGGCGAGCTCTCTTTTCTGGAGATAAGGCCCTATAATCTCATCCTCTCAGCGCTGAAGAAGGCCGAGGAGGGAGAGGAAGTGATCTTGAGGTTCTTTGAAACCACTGGAGAGCCTACGGAGGCCGAGGTAAAGTTTTTCAGGCCCATTCAGCAGGCCTGGCTGGCCAACCTTCTGGAGGAAAAGGAAGCCGAGCTGGGAGTCGAGGGCAACCTCATCAGACTAAGCGTGAAGCCTTTCGAGATCGTTACGCTAAGGCTCAGGTTCTGAGCCTGGGCATGGCGAGCAGCCCCGGGCAGGATTGACAAGGTCTAGTGGTAAATTTATGCTAAAAGCGGTGAGAATAATTCTTTACACGGGGAAGGGTGGGGTGGGGAAGACCAGCGTGGCGGCAGCGACTGCCTTGCGCTGTGCTGAGATGGGCCATAGGACCATTATTCTCAGCACCGATGCTGCGCACAGCCTGGGTGACTCCTTTGAAGTAAGGCTGGGGAATGAGCCGGAGCAGATTGCTCCTAACCTATGGGGGCAGGAAACGGAAATGTCCCGGACGCTAGAACGCCACTGGACCCGCATTCAGAAGTGGTTCAAGGCCCTGCTCGCCTGGCGGGGGATAGACGAGATTGTGGCTGAGGAAATAGCTATCCTCCCGGGGATGGAGGAAGGGGCTAACTTGCTTTACATCGTGGATCATTATAACAGTGAGAGATATGATGTCATCGTGGTTGATTGTGCTCCCACCGCTGATACCTTGAGATTTCTTAGCTTCCCTGAGATCCTGCGCTGGTGGATGGAAAAGATGTTTCCCCTTGGGCGCACGGCTGCTAGCCTTACTCGCCCGGTCGTGAAGCCTTTCCTTAATATCCCTCTCCCCGATGACGAGGTCTTTCAAGCGGCGGAGGACTTGTTCGAGGAGCTTTACCAGATACGGACTCTTCTTACCAACGCTGAGACTACCTCGGTGAGGCTAGTGCTAAACCCGGAGAAGATGGTGATCAAAGAGGCCCAGCGGGCTTTCACTTACCTCAATCTCTATCGATATCCCACTGACCTGGTGGTATGCAACCGCCTGATACCAGAGCAAGTAGCGGATCATCACTTTGATTCCTGGAAGGAAAGTCAAGCCAAGTATCACCGCTTAATTGAGGAGTCCTTTGCTCCCCTGCCCATTCATGATGTTCCCCTCTTTGCTCAGGAGGTTGCCGGGATATCCATGTTGCAGCAGATGGGGAAAGTTCTGTTTGGTGAGGAAGATCCCTCCAGGATATTCTTTCGGGGCCAGGTTCGGGAGATTGAAAAAGCGGATGGCTATTATAACCTCATCATTCCTCTACCCTTCGTCGATAAGGCAGATATTTCCCTGGTTCAGAATGGTGATGAGCTCTTAATTCAGGTGGGAAGGTACAAGCGTAACCTAATGCTCCCTCGCAGCCTGGTGGGGTTACCAATAGAGGGAGCCAAGCTTGAAAACGGCAGACTCTGCATCAAGTTCAAGGAGGAGCTCTAAGGAATAGTCTATAGTTAGCTGCATAAATGACGAAAATTCAAAATCCAGAATGGTTTGAAAATTTGAAGTTTGAATTCTGAGCTTGTTTGGGATTTAGGATTTCAAATTTAGAGTTTCTTGCAATTGCAGAAACTTATGCATTGGGGGGTGACCGTATGGCGGAGAAGATTTTTAGCCTGGAGCGGGGACCAGAAGGTGAGCTCATCGTACGCTTGAGGCGCCCTGAGCTTTGGATTCTGCCTGAGTTTAGAGGTCACCTTAGATCGGCTAGTAAGGAGGTCTTACTGGCCTTTCGCAGCTTGATTGATGAGACTATCTCGGCCATCGAGAAAGGCGAAAAGCGGCGCTCAAAGAAACGGACAGAAATTAAGGTGGAGTAAACTTTAGCTGCAGGGTAGACCTTTGCCGCAGCCTGCGGCGAGCTTGGGTAGGCCTTGAGTCGCTTGGAATCCAGCGTTAGATGATTACGCCAATCTTGGACACCCGGGGGTAGTAATGGAAGCTTTGCGAACGGACAATATACGTAATGTGGTCCTGCTCTCCCATAGCGGAGCGGGGAAGACTTCCCTGGCTGAAGCCCTGCTTTATGATTCAGGGGTGACCAGCCGGCTGGGCAAGGTGGAGGAAGGGAATACGGTTTCAGATTTTGAGCCCGAGGAGACAAAACGTGGAAGTAGTATTAGCTTATCTCTCCTTCCGTTGGAATGGAAGGAGGTCAAGATAAACTTGCTGGATGCCCCCGGCTACTTCGATTTTATAGGAGAGATGAGGTCGGGCATTAGGGTAGCTGATGGAGCCGTGATTCTTATCTGTGCTGCTTCGGGGGTGGAGACAGGAACAGAATTGGCCTGGGGATATGTTGATGAGGCTGGCCTGCCCCGGCTTATTTTTATTAACAAGATCGATCGGGAAAATGCCGATTTCTATAAAACAGCTTCCCAAATTGAGGCTAGATTTGGCCAGAGGTGCGTGCCGGTGCAGCTTCCCGATCCCTCGACCGAGAGCGGGATCCTCGATCTGCTCTCCATGGAGCATTTGGAGGGCGCAGGTATTCCCCAGGAGAAAATCCAGACCTATCGTGAAAGGCTGGTGGAGGCGATAGCGGAGACCAATGACGAACTGCTAACTAAGTACCTGGAGGGTGAGGAGCTATCGGCAGAGGAACTTCGCCAGGCCCTGCGTATCGCTACGCTCGAGGGAAAACTCGTTCCTATCCTGGTCGGCAGTGCCCTGAGCAACAAAGCCATCCCTCCCCTCTTGGATGCTATCTGTGATTATCTTCCCTCCCCTAGGAACAGGGATAAGGTCAGGGCTTGGAACGCCAAGCTGAACCAGGAGGAGGAGCTTCCACCTGAAGAGGATGCTCCCCTTTCAGCCCTGGTCTTCAAGAGCATTGCTGACCCCTATGTGGGAAGGCTGAGTTGCCTGCGGGTCTACAGCGGCATCCTGCGAAGCGATTCGGTGGTTTGGAATGCCAACAAGAACAAGGTGGAACGAGTGGGTCAACTCTATTTGTTGCGTGGTAAAAGTCAGGAGCCAGTGCCCCAGCTAATTGTGGGGGACATTGGGGCGGTGGCCAAACTTTCCGAGACCAGCACTGGGGACACTCTTTGCGAGCAGAACCATCCGGTTCAGCTTGCCCCGGTTGAATTCCCACGACCTAACTTCGCCGTGGCAGTATATCCCAAGACTAAAGCAGATGTGGATAAGCTGGGGACGGTGCTGGCCAGGCTGAGCGAGGAGGACCCTTCTATCCTTATTCGGAAGGAGCCCGACACCGGGGAAACCCTCCTCTATGGCTTTGGGGAGGCTCAAATTGAGGTTGTGGCGGAGAAGATAAAACGCAAATTTGGCCTTGAGGCTGAGCTTAGAATGCCCAAAGTCCCTTACAAGGAAACCATCACTAGTTCAGCTAGGGCAGAGTACAAGCATAAGAAGCAGACTGGCGGGCATGGTCAGTATGGTCATGTTTTCCTTGAGCTTACCCCCTTGCCGCGGGGTACGGGATACCAATTCGAGGAGACAATCGTAGGCGGGGCCATTCCGAAGAACTTCATCCCAGCAGTGGAGAAAGGCGTGGCAGAAGCACTCCAGGAAGGAGTCCTGGCGGGCTACCCGATCGTGGACGTGAAGGTGACCCTCTATGATGGGACCTATCACCCGGTCGATTCCTCGGACATCTCCTTTAAGATCGCCGGGTCGCACGCCCTGAGGAAAGGGGTGCAGCAGGCGAACCCTGTGCTTCTGGAGCCGATAATGGCCCTCCGAATAACTGTGCCCGAAGAATTCACCGGGGACATTCTGGGGGACCTCAACTCGAAAAGAGCCAGGGTGTCAGGAATGTCCCGCCAGGGAAATCTGAGCCTGATTGAAGCTCAAGCACCTTTGGCAGAGCTACTCCGCTACGCCGTTGATTTGCGATCCATGACACAGGGGCGGGGCAGCTACACCATCGAGTTCAGCCATTACGAAGAAGTACCTTCTCACCTAGCTCAGAGGATCATCGCCGAGGCCAGGGAAGGCTCCAAGGAGAGCAGGTGACCGCCTCAGATAACCGTGAAGTAGTTAAGACCGCTTGCTCCCTCTGCCACCTCGCCTGTGGTTTGAAGGTTTACTTGGAGCAGGGAAGGATTGTCCATATTGAGGGCTTAGCGGAGCACCCTTTGAATGAAGGGATAACCTGTCCTAAGGGAAGAGCAGCAGTGAGGCATTTCTACTCTTCGGAGCGACTTAAGCATCCGCTGAAGAGACAAGGAGGAAGCTGGCGCCAGATTTCCTGGGATGAGGCCCTGGATATCATTGCTTTTAAGCTTGAAGAGACCAAGGAGAAATACGGGGCAAAAGCTTTTGCCGTGGCGATTGGCATGCCTGTCCTTCTGGCTGGTTCAATTACTGTCAGCCTGATCCGAAAATTGTGCTATACTTTCGGTTCCCCGAATTGTTTCTCTGTGGAAAGCATGTGCTATCGCTGTCGAATTCTGGGGTATATTTCTGTCTTTGGGCGATATTATTGTCCTGACCCGGAGAATTCCGACCTTATACTTCTCTGGGGCCACAATCCTGGGAATTCCAACCCTGGCCTGGTCGCTAAAATAGCGAGAGCGCTGAGGAAGGGGGCGCGGCTAGCCGTTATTGACCCCAGGCGGACTCCGTTATCAGGTAGGGCTGATGTGCTTCTTCAGCCTCGTCCCGGCACCGATGGCGCTCTGGCATTGAGCCTGATGCAGGTCATTATCTCCGAGAAGCTCTATGACGAGCAGTTCGTAGGAAGATGGACGATCGGCTTTGACCATCTGGCAGGGCATGTGGAGCAATATACACCGGAGAAGGTTGAGGAAATAAGCTGGGTGCGGGCAGAGGATATTCGTCGCCTGGCCAGGCTTCTGGCCACTATCAAGCCAGCTAGCATCCTTCAGGGGATAAATTCCCTTGATCAACAGGCCAGTGGGTTCGATAATGCTCGGGCCATTGCTACCCTGCAGGCACTGACTGGGAATGTAGGAGTACAAGGAGGGTTCATCCGGGCCCCGGGTCTGCGGGAAAACTCCATCTCCATGCCGCCCATGGAGGAGAAGGCCATCGGTCAGCCGGAGCACCCAGTGTTCTTTGGCCTCTTTGGCCGTGAATTTGGCGAGGGGCAAGCTATGTTCCTCCCAGACGTCTTACTCAGCGGGAAACCCTATCCCATCAAGACCATGTTTGTAGCTGGGTCTAACCCTCTTCTTACCTGGCCCAACTCTAATAAAGTAAGGCGAGCCTTCGAAAAGCTTGATTTCCTGGTGGTCATGGATCAGTTCATGTCCGAGACGGCTGAGCTAGCCGATCTTATCCTGCCAGCGGCTACCTTTTTGGAGAGAAACGAACTTTGTGACTATTACCACCTCTGGGGGTTACCCTATGTCATGTTGCGGAAGAAACTCATCGAGTATGAAGAATGCTGGCCTGACGCCAAGTTTTGGCTGGAGCTGGCCCACCGTCTGGGGTATGAGGAAGAATTCCCTTGGGCCAGCGTTGAGGAAGTTATTGACTGGGTGCTCCAACCTTCGGGGTTGAGCGTTGAGAGACTTACCAAGGAGACACCTGAGGGTCTATTCTATAGCTCGGTCAAGGAGCGGGACTATGAGAGGGGCGGATTTCGAACGCCTTCGGGGAAAGTAGAGCTTTATTCCCAGACGCTGGCTGACCTAGGCCATAGTCCTCTTCCCACCTTTCGAGAACCTCCAGAGGGTCCTCTCTCCACTCCTGAATTGTTCCAGGAATATCCACTTGTCTTGACTACCGGGGCCAGGAGTCTGGAGTTCACTCACTCCCAACTGCGGAACATTCCTGACCTTCGCTGGAGGAATCCAGAGCCGCTGGCGGAGATTCATCCTGAGACTGGATGGAAGTACGGCTTGGCCGATGGGGAGCCGGCCCTAGTAGAGACGAGGAGAGGCAGCCTAGAGATTAAGGTCAAGTTCACCGAGGATATTCATCCAGGGGTGATTTGCTTGCCTCATGGCTGGGCTGAGGCGAACGTCAACCTCCTCACCGATGAAACCCCAGCCGACCCGGTGGTGGGTTACCCCTCGCTCAAAGCCTCGCTCTGCCGGGTGAGAAGACCATAGATATTTCTTTGAATCTCGGCTTCGGGGTCTCATATGGCCACGCTTTATGTGGTAGCTACCCCTATTGGAAACCTGGAGGATGTTACCTTGAGGGCTTTAAAGGTTTTGCGCCAGGTGGAACTCATTGCTGCTGAGGACACCCGTCGGACAAAGCACTTGCTTTCGAAATATGAGGTAAAAACCCCGGTCACCAGCTACCACGAGCACAACAAGCGGACCAAACTTCCCCGGCTCCTGCGGCATCTGGAGCAAAAAGACCTGGTCCTCGTCTCCGAGGCGGGAATGCCGGGGATCAGTGACCCGGGATACGAACTCATAGCGGCGGCGATCGAGAGGGGCTTCAGGGTGGTTCCCATCCCTGGCCCCTCAGCCATTACCGCCGCTCTGGCGGCCTCCGGGCTTCCCACGAGGCAGTTTATCTACCTGGGATTCCTGCCCCGGAGGAGGGGCGAGCGTCGCAAGTTGCTGCAGTCGCTTTCGGAAGAGCAAAGAACCCTGGTGGCCTTTGAATCCCCTTACCGTCTGCGGGCAAGCTTGGAGGATCTGCGTGATGTCCTTGGGGAGCGAAGGCTGGCCATTGGCCGGGAACTCACCAAGCTTCATGAAGAGGTCTTCTATGGCACGCCCAGCGAGGCACTGGAGCATTTTTTGCAGCCAAGAGGCGAGTTCACCCTGGTCATCGCAGGAAAATCTAGGCCGACGTAGAAGGCAAAAAGGAGGAACAGGTGAACGATAGCGAATTAGAAAATTCGGAAACCGTGAGCGAGATGGAGGCCAGCATCCAAGAGCTCAAATATGCCTTTGCTGTGGTGAGGGAAGCCCAGAGTTTGGCCCTCTCCCTGGAGGATTCCCCCAGCCTGTTAAGGGCAGCCAAGCGCATGGCTGAGGATCCCGACTTCCTTAAGGCAGCCATAAGGCTGGCCGAGCTCGAGGGAAAGGTGGGAAAGAAATACGAAGAGCTGGAGAATTCCCTCGGCCGGCTTGATATGGACATAGGGGAAAGGGAGAAAAGGCTTTCCGTCCTGGAGCAGGGGGTTGAGCGGCTGGAGGAGAGGAGAAGAGCACTGCTGAAGGAAATGGATGAGCTGGAGAGAAGAAGGCGGGAGCAAAGGGCCCACTTTGAAGAGGAGAGCTCCTCCTACCGCAATCAGCTAAGGGCCATGAGAGCGAGGCTGGAAAGGGAGTTGCGGAGGCAGAGGGTTTTAAGAGGCGAGGTGGAGGAGTTCGTAAAGGTGAAATCGGAGTTTAAGAACTCGCCTGATATGAGGGAAAACCTGCGGAAGCTCCTTGAGGAGGGCAATACCCTGGTGGAGGTCAAGCGAAAACTCCAGAAGGAGATCGAACGGCTGGAGAAGAAGAAGGACTCACTTTGCCAGGATATAGACCTGCTCACCTCGATGAAGAAGAAGGCAGAGGAGAACGCCCAGGCCGTCGAATAGGCCTCTTGGTTCGGGCTTCGTTTGTCCTAGACTGGCAGCGAGTGTATAATATAAAGGCACTCGGGGCGTAGCGCAGCCCGGTTAGCGCGCAGCGTTCGGGACGCTGAGGTCGGCGGTTCAAATCCGCCCGCCCCGATT
>CAZJSO010000031.1:0-13013 GCA_964548795.1 uncultured Dehalococcoidia bacterium
GGTGTTAGGCCAGGCGGGAAAATATTCCGCTGAGCGGTTGGGCAAGATTTACCGCCGGCTCTTGGAGGCCGATGTCTCGATTAAAACGGGTAGCCTGAAAGGCGAACTAGCTTTAGAGCTTTTAATGGCTGAAATCTGCTCCTCGGAGGACGGCGATGCAAATTCAGCTTTATGACACCACCCTGCGTGATGGTGAACAGCAGAGGGGCCTCTCCTTTTCGGTGGAGGACAAACTTAAGATCGCCCGCAAGCTGGACGAGCTGGGGATCCACTTCATCGAAGGCGGCTGGCCAGGCGCCAGCCCCAAGGATACAGAGTTCTTCCGCCGCTCCAGGGAGTTGAACCTAACTGGGGCTGAGCTGGTGGTCTTTGGCAGCACCAGACGAGCACATACTCGGGCTGAGGATGACCCCAATCTCCAAGCTTTGCTGGCCACTGGGTTGCGGACTGTCACTCTCGTGGGGAAGTCTTGGGATGCTCATGTCACCCGAATCCTTCACACCACCCTGGAAGAGAACCTCAGGATGATTGCCGACTCCATTGGTTACCTGCGGTCCAAAGGAATGAGGGTCTTCTTTGATGCCGAGCACTTCTTCGATGGGTACAAACGCAACCCGGATTATGCCCGGAGGGTTGCTGAAGTGGCAGCCGAGGCTGGGGCAGAAGTGGTCGTACTGTGTGACACCAATGGAGGAAGTCTTCCCGCTGAGGTAGCAGAAATATTTGAGGCCCTTAAAGGATGTGGAGTATCTTTGGGTATTCACGCGCACAACGATGCCGAACTCGCAGTGGCCAACAGTCTGGCTGCAGTGCAGTCCGGGGCTGTGCAGGTTCAGGGCACTATCAACGGCTATGGTGAGCGCTGCGGTAATGCCAATCTCTGCTCACTGATTCCTAACCTTAAACTAAAACTGGGCATAGATTGCATAGATCAAGCAAAGCTCTCACGGCTGACCGAAGTAAGCCGTTACATCAGTGAGGTAGCTAACCTCCCACCCGACCCGCATCTTCCTTACGTCGGGGCCAATGCCTTCAGCCATAAGGCCGGGCTGCACATTTCCGGGGTGGTCAAATCTCAGGAAAGCTACCAGCACGTTGACCCTAATCTCATAGGCAATCGGCCTCATGTCCTAGTTTCAGAGCTTTCAGGGACAACGGCCATAATCCACAAGGCGAGGGAGAAGGGGCTGGATTTCGCTGCTCAACGTAGACGGGCGAGGCAGATACTAAAGCAGGTCAAGGCACTAGAGGCACAGGGGTTTAAGTTTGAGGATGCCGAGGCTTCGTTTGAACTCCTGCTGCGACGAGCCCAGCCAGATTATCGACCACCCTTTGAGCTGGTGGACTTCATGGTGGTGATCGAGAGGCGACGCCGAGCTCCCACCATCGACAATGGGCAGGTGCTCTCTGAGGCCATGCTCAAGGTGAGGGTAGACGATCAACTCATTCATACTGCTGCCGAGGGAAATGGCCCAGTTAATGCGCTGGACCTGGCTCTACGTAAAGCGTTGCTTCAGTTCTATCCTGAGCTAGCGGCAGTTAAACTGACCGATTATAAAGTTCGTATCTTGGAGGAGAGCGAGGGCACTGAGTCCAGGGTGCGGGTGCTTATCGAGTCAACCGATGGCGAACATGACTGGCGCACCATGGGTAGCTCGACCAACATCATCGAGGCTAGCTGGATTGCCCTCGCTGATAGCCTGGAGTACTGGCTTAACAGAAATAGATCTTCAGCTATCAGGCTTCAAAGGTGAGCGGATATCGAGGAGTTGCCACTCTGCTCAGTGCTCTATTCCCTCTCGGGCGAGGATCCCTTTTTGGTAATAATGTTTGACCTCCACCATCTCAGTTACTAAGTCTGCCAGGCCAATAAGTTCAGGTGGTGCTTGTCGGCCCGTAAGGACTAGCTCCAATCCTTCTGGCTTACAGTTTGTTACTTCCAGCACTTCTTTCAGCGAAACCAGCCCGAGTGAATAAGCGGTAATGAATTCGTCAAGGATGACAATGTCATACTTATTGGAGAGCATGGCCGCTTTTGCCCTTTCGATTCCCTCCCTGGCTAACTGGAGGTCTTCTTGCGAGGGCTTCCCTGCTTGAACAAAATGGTTCTTTCCGTATTGCTCAATGGTGATGTAAGGATATGCCATTCTTGCGGCCTCAAGCTCGCTGCAGTGCTGCCCCTTTATGAATTGCCCAATATATGTCCTAAGCTTCTGCCCCATGGCTCGAAAGGCCAGGCCAAAGGCAGCCGTAGACTTACCCTTACCATTTCCGGTGTAAACCTGAACGTATCCCTTGCCCAAAGGGCTCGGCTTATCCATCCGAAACATCGTCGATTTTCCCAATTTCCAGTAAGAGCGGATGAGAGGTTACATTTCTCCCGGCAGGGTTCCCAGGCTCTCAGAGTAAACCCAGCTAAAGCGCTTTCTGTATCTTTCCAGTATGGCTATAGTTCTCAGGCCAAACAATCCGAGGAAGATAGCGTTTGCTATAGCGTGCGAGAGGTCGAACCAGAGGCTGCCGAGTTCGGCCAGAAATAAAGTTCTGAGGGTAAGTGGGTAGGCAAAGTAGAGCCAGAAGTAAATATTCATCAGAAGGCCAAAGACGAAGCCAGAAAGGATGCCAAAGGCAATGAGAACATTTCGACCTAAATGAAATCTCCCTAGGAGGGCTGCTCCACACCCGATCAGCCCCCAGGTAAGCATCTGATATAGAGTCCAGGGACCCTGCCCCAGGAAGAAGTTGGAGATGAGAGGAGTCATTGCCCCCACCATGAATCCAGGAACCGGTCCGAAGACATAGCCAGAGCAGATTATTAGGAACGTGCAAGGCTGGAAGTTGGGGAGAGCAGCGAAAGGGATCCTCACAACTGCTGAGAGGGTAGCCAGCAGGGAAATCACCGCTATTTGTTTGGAGCCAAAGGTAGGTGACTGGAACTCGAAGAAGAAGGCCAGTATGACCAGAATGGCCAGGCCGATCGCCACCAGCCCCCAGTTGAGCCGGGAGTTCAGCTCAGGGTGTAAAATTAGGGAAGTGGCCAACCCTGTACCTGCGGCTAGCAAAGTCAGCAAGTAAATATACTTCCTTTTCACAGCAGTCCTAGAACCTCGTCAGCAGTTAGTATATCGTGGGGAAGGCCATGGTTTCTCAGCGATTGGGCCAGACGATTTATCTGCGGGGAAAAGAGCAATGCCCCTGACAGCACCTCCCGTTTGTCCCCCTCCGCCACGATTCGGCCCTCATTGAGGAGTATTACTCTGTCAGCATGCTCAGCCACAAGCTCCACGTCCTGAGTTACCAAGATCACTGCCCGGCCATCCTTCCGATACTCATTTAGGAACTCCATGAGTTCCGACTTGAGTTGGTATTCCATTCCTCTAGTGGGTTCATCCAGGATGATTATCTTGGGCTGGGCGGCTAAGACAGAGGCTATGGCTACCCTCTGTTTCTCTCCGCCGCTCAAGGAGCGGGGATACTGAGAGCGATACCTCGTGAGGTCAAATCTCTCCAACACTTTCTCAATTTGCTTTTGCTTCTCCTCTCCCTTAAAGCCCAAATTCTTGAGGGTGAAAGCGATCTCCTCCTCCACCGACTCGGCCAAGAGGTGAACATTAGGATTTTGGAAAACGTAGCCTACCTTCCTGGCCAGGGTAGCTACACTTGTATCCCGGGTGTTCAGACCATCAACTATGACCTCTCCTCTGGTTGGCTTAAGCAGCCCGTTAAAGTGCTTCACCAGGGTGGTTTTCCCGGAGCCATTCCTTCCCATTAGGGCTACAAATTCCCCTTCAAATATTTGCAGATTTATATCCTTTAAAACGGTAACTTCCCCTTCGTAGGCGAAGTGAAGCTTCTTCACCTCGATAAGCGGAGCCCTCGGCTCTGGGCCAAGTGGCGAAGATCGCGGTTCTAGATTGTAGCGAGGAGGTTCTGAGGGAGAGAGTTTCCTTTCTCGAAGAACCTCGGCCAGAATTGCCCTGCCTTCCTTGACGGTTAAAGGAGTGTCAGCAAACGTGATGCCCCTGGCCTTCAGCCCCCGAGCCAGCCTGACTACGGGGGGAAGGCCAATCTCGCCCTGAGCCATTTCGCCTAAGACTTCACGGGGGCTCCCGTCGCTCAGAAGCTCGCCATCTTTCAGAACAATTACCCGGTCAACGTGTTGCACCACCCGATCTAGCCGGTGTTCCACGAGTATTATTGTCAAGCCAAGCTCGTCATTTAATCGCTCTACTAGGTTGAGGACCTCCTCAGCACCTCGGGGGTCCAGTTCTGAGGTGGGTTCGTCCAGCACCAGAATGCTGGGGTGGAGCACCAGAACCGCAGCTATGGCGATCTTTTGTCTTTCGCCCCCGGAAAGCTCAGTGACGGGCTGGCGGCGAAGGTGAGTGATCCCCGCACTGTCTAGGGCCTCCTCTACCCTTCTGACCATGAGCTCCCGGGGGAGGGCAAGGTTTTCCAGCCCAAAGGCGATCTCCCTCTCCACATCCGTGGCTACTGTCTGGTTCTCCGGATCCTGAAATACCATTCCTACCCGGGTAGCCAGTTGCCTAGTGGAGCTGGTCAGTACATCAAGCCCCTCCACCTCCACCTTGCCAGAGAGCTCCCCACCATAGAAATGGGGCACCAGGCCGTTCAAACACCGGCAGAGGGTTGACTTTCCCCCGCCGGAGGGCCCGGTAAGCAGCACAAACTCCCCATCCCCTACTTCAAGGTTTATCCCCCGCAGGGCTGGCTTTTGGGTCCCACTGTAACGAAAGCTTAGATTCTGTAGCTTAATCAAGGGCGTGCCCTCCTAGGGCTACAAGGAGCATTGAATTAAGCAAGAGCAGCCAAAGAAGCAGCAATATTACTTCTTCGCCGGTAAAGCTGACCTGCTGGAGCACAGGATAATATTGGTACCCTCCAAATCCTAGGAAGTGTATGGCCAGGCCAAAGCCTCCGGGGAGCAAAGAAGCGATCAGGGCAAGCACTTCAAGCCGAGTGAGCTTCATCTCCTTGTAAAGAGTCCTTTTCCCTGAGCCAAAGCCCCTCGATTCCATGGCCTCAGCCAGCCCAGCAGCACGCTCCATTGAGTTTGAGAGGAGGGGAATTCCAATGGCCATGTAACCCCTCGCCTTTCGAAGTCGTCCTCCTTTGTCAAGTTCCAGGCCTCGAGAGCGCTGAACATCGGCGATGCACTGGGCATCTTCGACCAAGATTGGGACGAACTTGGCAGAAAGTGAGCTTATGAGGAGGGATTTATAAGGGAGCTTTAACTTCGCCAGGGCCAGCATCAGGTCGTCGGGGTGGATGGCGAATATGAGCAGGGTAAAGGCAGAGATTATAACGAGCAGCCTCAGACTGTTGCCCAGCCCCCAGCCCAGACCCTCAAGGGTTACCCTGAGGTTTCCTATCACCGGGGCTGAGAAAGGGGCTTGGAGCAGAACGTGAGAGCCTTGATGACTGACCAGGGCGTTGACGACAACGATCAACACACAGAGTAAAAGGGAGAATTTCATCAAAGCTACCCACTCCTTGCTCAGTTTCGCTACCAGAACCACTGGGATGGTTGATAGAAAAAGCAAGAGCAGGTAGACCGGATGGTTAAAAATAAGTGCCGGGAGAACAAGGCTGGCCATCCAGCCCAGCTTGCTCCAGGGAGAAAGCCGGTGAATAACTGTGCCTTTATCTTGGTATTTATAGGTTAGCATGAGGTAAGCGAATTATTTTCTGGTTGATTAGAGCTATAGCAAAGGCACAGCCAAGCTGCTCCCAATGCTCAGCCAAGGTGTCTGCCGCAGCTCGAACTTGAGCCTCATCGGTACCTGAAATCATCCAGGCTGCGCTCTCCCCTGCCCCTACCCCCTTAGCACTCCAAGGATTTTGAGTGGCCTGGATAACTCCAACGCTTTTAACTCCCGTTGCTTTCCCTCTTGAGTCAAAGACCACGGCTCCTTCGTCGTCCTCAAACTTAAAGAAGAAGCCAAGCTTTTTGTAATTTCTATTTAGCTCCCGGAGCGGCCCGAACTTTTGGGTGCCCAGGAGGATCAAGTGGCAGTGTTGCTTTTCTGGGGCCAAGGCAGTTGTTTGCAGGTGAATTTCCTTAACTCCTAGCCTGGTCAGGGTGTCCCTTAGTTTCTCGGCGATTTGCCTAAACCCAGGCTGATGGACTATCACCGTAGGCCGTACTTTGCCCCCATAGCCGCTAAGGAAGGGCTGTGGGAAAGAACCAATTATGGCCGGAATGAAGGCATTGAAGCCCCATCCATGGAAGTCCCAGTGCTCCACATCTCCCGGGCGTAACTTGTAGCCTCCTGCTCCGACATTGGCCAGAATACCGTTAACATAGAAGAACCAGTCCGATCTTTCCTTGGGGTATCGGGAGCGTATTCCGTTTATCCCCACCACGAATCCCCCTCCGTATTTAGTTTCTACCTCGGCTATTCTCTGCAGAACTTCCAGGGCACTCTCATCCTTTTTCGGTAAAACGTATTTATCCAGCACTACTTGGGAGCCGAAGTCCTGAGTGACTACTACCCTGACATTTGGTCTAGCTGGGAGTTTGCTCTCTGGCTGGAACTGGTTAGGTGAGGTAGCTGGGCTCTCACTTTGCTCCGCTTTGACCGGCCCGCTGGCACTCTTCTGGGGGCCAGAATACGCGCTGCTTACCCCCTCAACCACGGGCTCACTTGCTTGACTTCCCTGCTGGGGTGGCTGGCTGCAGGAGATTGGAACGAACAAGCAAACCACCACGAGGCCGATTAGGAGGAGCACCAGTAATTTCTGCATCATCAGTTCGTCCTCGGTGGTGAACGCCTATTTAATCTTCACCTCGCCGAAAATCAGTTGGGGTTTTAGGGTTTTGCCTTCCTCATCCTCCATCGCCCTGAGAGAGAGCCTGAGCGTTGTTTTCCCGGGCGCTTTTCCCCTTAGCTTAAGCCAGGCCAGGACCCTTTCCTTTGCTCCTGGAGAAACGAGGTCGTCGAGGTCAACCGCTCTTATCCTTATCCGAGAGGCCGGCAGTTGCCCTGAGACTTGGGTCAGCCCAAAATGGGGTGCCTCTACCTGAGTAATTTCAGCTATCGCTCCGTTCAAGAATACCTCGAGGTCAAAGCCGGAAAGCCCTTCGTCGGCGGCGTAAAGGGTGAGCGGAATGGAAATTGTTTCCCCCACTGCCCCCTGGTCTTCCCCTAGGGCTAGGGTAAGTCCTGAGGGAATGGCCTTCTGCGAAAGTTCGACCACGTCATCATAGTCTATCCTTCCGTTCTGGTTAAAGTCAAAAAGTTTCGCCTTCTTCCGGACGAGCTCCGAGTCGAGATCCTCGAAAAGCAGAGCTACATCGTTGGAATCAATCTTCCCATCTCCGTTGATGTCCTCGTAGAGGCCATCTCCATCTAGGTCTTGAGCCGCCTTTTCAGCTCCGGGGAGTTGGGGCACAACCCTAACGTTAAAGGCCCACTCTTTGGTCGTCTGGTTGCCTGCCAAGTCAGTCAGGCTTACCTTGACCTTGTGCTGCCCCTCTTCAAGCTCCTCAGCCGGACAGTAGGTTGCTCTCCCCTGAGTCACCTTCGTCTCTGAGGTTACATTCTGGCCATCTACAAGGAGGTTTACCGAAGAGATATCCACCCCCCTCCCTTTATCTCTATATTCCACCTCGATAACTGGTCTTGTCTCTTCGGTCAGGCTCTCCGGATGCCAAGAAATGATCTCGGGGGCTACCTTATCCGGAGCTTCCTTTACGGTGAAGCTGCCCATTAGCTTATCAATTCTCACCTGGTATTCGCCAACCGCGCTCTTCGCCACCTTGAACGAGAGCAGCTCCTCCCCCCTCGCCGGAACCTCGATGCTCTGGGCCTTTTCGGCCGTTTGATTGATCCAGAGGACTGCGGCGTAGGCTTGGGCTTCATCGGTCAGGTTGGTTACCTTGGCGGTGATGGTTACCTCCTGCCCCGCTAGAACCTCGGTGGGACTGACCTTAAGGTCGGAGAGGTCAAACTCTGGAGCAGGGATGGCTCGACTTCCAGTGAGGCTGAAAATGGAAAAGCCGGGCACAATGGTGGAATAGTACACAAACTGGGAGTCCTCATCTATTCGCTTGGTGGGAATGGGTATCCACTGCCCAGAACCCTCATCCCAGCGCTGGAGGAGGATGGAGAATTTGTTATGGCTCATGAACTCAAGGATATCCTTTCTCAGCTTGAAGGTCAGGCGAGCTGCTTCCAGATCTTCTGGCTGGATGCTCTTCAGGGAAATATTATAATAGAGGCTGAGGTAAGGATATCCCGGCGGCAGTTTAACCCCGGATGGCCTCGTGGTGAGCACCTTTACGTCCGCCTCCACACCCTCCAAGTCCTTGTTGGGCTTAAACATAAAGCTGGTGAAGGGGCAGGGAGAGAGACTTGTAAAGACCCATTCCCTGGCCCTGGCCTCAGGGAATTGGTAAACTGCACTTCTGGAGGTGGCCTCTATTTCCTTCGCCGGTGGCAAATCCGGAGGTACCCGTGGGGGGACTTCCCCTATTAGCTGCTCCGTGGGAACATCCGGGAGCTTCTCCCAGAGGATCTTGGGAGGGATTTCAAATAGCTTATCCGGTGGAACCTCCGGAAGCACCCTCTTTAGCGACTCCTGGCTCATCTCGAGAATGATGTCCGTTCTCCTTCGGAGATCTAGCTCGCCCAGTACCTGCCCGGCTCTTTCCTTTTTTACCTTGCTCAGCACCCGGGCTGCCTCCTGGATTCCCAGTATCTTCACCGGATAAGACTTGCCCAAAAGAGCCACTATAGCGCAAGCGGTGGTCTTAGGCACATCCCATCCAGGATTGCCACTCTGCCAGTAGAAACAGCCCTTATCAGGCTGCTGAAAGCTTACCAGGTCATCAATCGGGGTCTTTCCGTTCTTGGTCCAGCCCGTAGGGTCTTGCCCGGCGGCTCGAATGGCGCAGATGGTCCAAGAATCCGTGTCGGCGTTGGTGGCGCCCCAGCACAGAAAGCCACCGTTATCCGCTTGGTTGTTTTTAAGATAATTTAACCCTTGTTTTATAGCGGCCGAGCTGGGGCTCTCCCCGGCAGCCATGAGGGCCATAATGGCCGCTGCCGTGTCATCGACATCTGTTCCCCATGAGGCAGCAACATCGAACGCCCAACCGCCATCGTCCTTTCGACCGGCTTTAATGAAGGCCACACTGTTCTGAACGATCGCCGAATTCGGGCTCTCCCCGGCAGATATCAGGGCCATGACACCCCAGAAATCATCATTGAGGAGACTGGGGTCTCCAATCTGATTGTCCTTGTAAAAGGACTTTAGCTTGGCCACATAGTTTATCCCTCCAAAGTTTGTCGGATCCTCACCGGCGGCGGTTATCGCCAGGATCTGTCTGGCCCAATCCAAAGGCTTATTTGGGTCAAGCTGATCTGAATTGCTCCTTAGGTAGTCAACAATTGATTTTCCGGCTTTCTTCCAGCTATGCGGGTCCTCACCGGCGGCAGCGATGGCCATGACCACCCAGGCTGAAGTGCTGAAACTGCCTATGCTGCCGTCATTCTTTTGCTGACTGTGCAAGTAGCTTAGGGCACTGGACACCTCCTTATCAGTCGGCGCCAGGGGATAGCTTGTCCAGGCCGATGCTCGCACGGGTAGCGCTAGCGATGAGACCATCAAGGCCACCAGCAAGCTTACCAGAAAAATCTTTAGATTTTTGCTTGGTTTCATTTACCCTCCTTTCGCCTCAAAGTTTGCCCCTGTGCCTCTCGTTCTTCAAGTCATCTTCGCCTCCAGGTCAAAATAAAAGCCCCTCACCTCCAGGTGAGGGGTTTCCTCTAATCGTTATAAAAGCCTCTCACCGCCAAGGATGAGAGGCTTTTTAGGCTGAGCTAGATTAACCCAGTGTCCCTCCCTCCCCGCGGAGGCGATGCAGGACCGATCAGAGGCAGGCGTTCTGGCTTCCAGGCTTTCTGCCTGGTCACAGCGGCGGGGCCGCGCCGGACTTTCACCGGACTTGCTTTCCCTTTGAGCCCCAAGCTTGCGCCGGGGCACCCCTGCTTTCCTTATTCAGTTTGGCTCAATTATAGCGCTTGAGAAGGAAAAAAACAAGCAGCTGTCTTCCTTGAAAGGGCCGTTGACAGGATTTCGCTTTGGGACTATACTTCCCTTAGTATTATTTGGTTTCTTTGGAAAAATCGGGCATGAGATGAAATTGACCTCCAGGCAGAAAGCATTTCTTAGCCAAGCGCTTGACCTTTATCAAGAGCTGCGCCGACCTTTTCACTACTCGGAAATAGCTCAGAGGCTGGGACTTAGCAGCTTTACGGCCTACGATATGCTGCGAGTCTTGGAGGGGAGAGGGCTGGTGCGCTCGCAATACATGTTAAAGGAGACTTCTGGTCCCGGGCGCGCCAGGATTCGGTTTTCCCCAACAGCTAGGGCAATGGAGATTCTCCACCACCTCGCCGGGAATGCAGCCGATCAGGAGGAGTGGGAGAAGGCAAAGGCCCGAGTTCTGACCAGGCTACGACAACGAAAGACTTCCGATTGCCGTGACCTGGCGCAGGATTTGCTCTCCCGGGTGCCTGAAGCTCGCTCACCTCTGGTGTTTTGCGCTCAGGTCATAGCTGCACTTTTGATAAGCGTGAGAGAGATCAAACATAGGCTTGGGAAGCATGGTCCCATAGCCATGCTGCTGAGCACGCCGCCGAGTCGGCTGGGATTAGGCCTGCTGGCTGGCCTGGCGCTGGGCCTTATTTTGATTGACCAGTTCTATCATCAGACTTTTGGGAACTTTCAGAGCTTAATAGAGAGATATGAACTTTCGTTGCAGCAGCTCTCGCCGGAGAATCTCGAGCAATTGCAAGATTTCACCCGAGAGGTGGCCACAGCCCTGGAGGTTAGGGCTGATTGAGAAGGAAGAGGAGGTAGAAATGGCTAGAGAGAAGGTTAAGAGGGTTGAGTTCGAGCGAGAGAAGGGGGAGAGATTCGACACGCTCCACTTCCGCCTTCGGGTGCCCAAGCTCGGCCTACCCGAGGAGACTGGTAGCCATGTGAAATCGGCGGAGAGGGAAATGCTCCTGGCCCTGCGTACCCTTGTTGATGAGCTAGTAGAGCGTCTGGGGGCTGGGAGGAGGCAAGGGAAGGGGGGGAAGGCCTCAACGGAGAACAGGGAAGGGCAAGGATAAGCTGCCAACCTGGTATAAAGAGATCAGACGGTGGAAGTCTACCCGGACGTGCACCTTGTTGAGGAGGTAAGGGGTTCCAACTGCTATCTAATCTGTGGCCCAGAGCTTATCTTGATAGACACCGGACTTCCGGGGCAGGTAAGGCAAATTTTGGATTATATCTCTGGCTTGGGCCGATCCGTGGGTGAACTCCACTGGATCGTCTTAACTCACCATGATATAGATCACATCGGCAATGCGGCGGAGCTCCAGCGACTAATCGGGGCGGAGGTCTGTATGCATCCAGCAGATGTGGACTATGTTCAGGGCAAAGTCAGACGCCGCCCTTTCTGGAAAGCCTGGCTTTGCGACCTAACCATCGCTCTAAAGAAGTTGCAACCGCCGGAAATCAACCGTTTAGTTCATGATGGCGAGACCATCGGGCCTCTGGAGGTTATTCATACCCCTGGCCACTCGGCGGGGAGCATTAGCCTTAAATACGGCTCCGTCCTCTTCGTGGGTGATCTTGTCCGTGGAGGGCGGTTTCCTCGGGAGAATTTCTTCCTGACCAATGAGGATAACAATCTGGCTCGGGCCTCGATCAAGAAGCTCGCCCAGCTCGATTTCGAGGTCCTCTGTCCCGGGCATGGCCGTCCAATTTCTCGGGCAGCCGAGCGCCTGCGACACCTGGCCTCCCGCTGGGCTCGTTAGGCGCTTGAAGAGGCATCTGAACTTTCAGAAGCTACTTTGATCTCACAGAGAAGGCCCATATTCTCCAGAGATGGTATAATGGTTCCTGAAGTGGCCGATTTGGACGGAATTCTCCGCCGCGTGACCAAGCCAGCTCGATATACTGGGGGCGAGTGGAATAGCGTGGTCAAGGACTGGGAGAAGGTTGAGGTCCGGATGGTGCTGGCTTATCCTGATGCCTATGAGATCGGAATGTCCAATCTAGGCCTGGCCATTCTCTATGAGCTTTTGAATCAGCAGCCCTACATTCTCGCTGAGCGAGCCTATGCTCCTTGGGTAGATATGGCAGCGGAGCTCCGCCGAGAGAGCGTCCCTCTTTTTAGCTTGGAGTCAAGGCGACCGCTTAAGGACTTTGACATCCTGGGCTTCTCCCTGGGTTATGAGCTTACCTATACCAACGTGCTCAGTATGCTCGACCTCGCTGGGATCCCTCTGCTTGCCGAGGAAAGAGATGAATCCTACCCCCTGGTGATTGCCGGCGGTAGCTGTACCCTCAATCCTGAGCCAATGGCAGATTTCTTTGACCTCTTTGTCATTGGGGAGGGGGAGGAGGTGGTGCTGGAGCTGACTGAGGTTTTTCGCCGCTGGAAGAGGGAGGGTACCCGAAGCAAGCAGGAGTTGCTCCGTGAGCTAGCCAGGCTACGCGGAATATATGTCCCCGGTTTTTACCAAGTTGAGTATCAGCCTGATGGGGGCATATTTGCCATCAAGCCCCAGATTCCTGAGGCCAAGGAGGTCATTGAGCGTCGTTTTGTCTCCCCGCTTTCCCCTCCCCCAATTCGCCCGGTGGTCCCCTACGTGGAGGTAGTTCACGACCGTGCGGCTATAGAAATACAGCGGGGCTGCACCCGGGGCTGCCGCTTCTGTCAAGCAGGGGCTATTTACCGGCCTCTTCGTGAGAGGCCATTGGAGGAGGTTCTTTCGGCCGTGGACAGAGTCCTGGCAAATTCCGGCTATGAAGAGCTCTCTTTGTTATCCCTTAGCACCACCGATTACCCTTATATTGAGGAGCTGGTCTCCCATCTCTCGAGACGTTATCAGAAGAGCCGCCTCAACCTTTCCCTTCCGAGCCTTCGTCCAGATGCTTTCTCGGTGAGGCTGGCTGAGCTTGCCTTTGGCCGGAAAGCCAGCCTCACC
>CAZJSO010000032.1:0-8667 GCA_964548795.1 uncultured Dehalococcoidia bacterium
TTTCAGGATCTCCTCGCCGACCTCCTTTGCCCCAAGATTCAGCGTCATCTCCCTCGGATTGTAGGCCTGCCAATCCCAAGTATATTTAGTATCACACCACTTGCAGGAGAGGTTACAGCCGGCCAGCCTCAGGAAGACCGCCGGCTCTCCCAGCCCCACCCCCTCCCCTTGAAGGGAGCAAAATACCTCCGGGCCCCCATCGGGCAGCCTACTTACCAGCAAACTTGCCCTCCCTCTCTAGCCTTTTAAGCAGCGGGTCTTCATAGCCCGCCTCGGCAAACCCTTTTGCCCTCAGGCGGCAGCTATCACACTCTCCACAGGGAACCTCCCCGCCCGCATAACAGCTCCAGGTATACTCAAGAGGTGCCCCCAGCTCCATCCCCAGGCGAACGATCTCCGCCTTGCTTTTAAAAACCAACGGGGCCTCTACCTTGAGGGATACCTGATGCTGGATTGCTAGCTTGCTACCTTGATTCAAGGCCTGGGTTAACTTCTCAAAATATTCTAGGCGACAATCGGGATAACCACTATAATCCACCACATTGGCCGCAATAAAGATCGTGGCTTCCAGACCAGTGGGGTCAAAGCCCTGATCTTCGATGAGAAAGAGCGCCTCGCTCTCCACAAGGGCTGCTGCCAGAGTGATAAATAAGGTGTTGCGCAGGGGGACATACGTCGAGGGAATCCCCCTCTCTTCCCGCCGAGGCACCTCAATGCCCTGACTGGTCAAAGCGGAATGCCAGGCCAGGTCTTTGAAGAGGGAGAGGTCGAGTATTCTTTGCCTGAGGCCCAGTATCTGGGATACCTTACTGGCTGCCTCAACCTCTCTTTTGTGCCTTTGCCCGTAATAAACCGTTAGCGCCTCAAGTTCATATCCTTTGGTCCGAGCCCAGGCAGCCAAAGTGGTCGAGTCCAGACCACCGGAGAGGAGTACCACGCCCAGTTTCCTCTTTAAAGCCTTATTCCTCGAGGTATTCGGCATATTGCCTCGGCGATTCCCAGATTCTCACCTTCCAGATAAGTTTTCCGTACATCTTCCTGGCCTCCTCGAAGAGGTGCTTGGCCATAACCTCGGTGGAGGGGTTTTCTCCAGGAAAGAGATAGAGTTTGCGTGGCTCGACTTTGCTCAAGGCCCCAACCAGCTCCTCGTCCTTCGAGTTCAGCAGGAAGGCATGGTCCCAGTGGGCCTCTATCCAATCGCCCATCTGCTTTTTGAGTTGGGCGAAATCGACCAGGAATCCCTTCTCATTTAAGCTTTCTCCGCGCAAGAAGACCTCCACCTTAAAGGTATGGCCATGCGGAGATTCACATTTCCCTCCATAGTGGAGGAGGCGGTGGGCAGCATCGAACTCGAGCTCGATCCGGTTGATGTACATCTCCTTGCTCCCCAAAAATTCTCCGAATTTTTGGGGACCCCGTGAATTCAATTTTTTAAATTGGGGTCCCCACAAAATCCAAGGATTTTGTGGGACTCAGAGCCAGCCACGACGGCGGAAGAAGTAGAGCAATCCAGCAGCGATGCCGAACATGATCAGGAGAAGGAGGATCAGGGGCAGAGGACTGCCCTTATCCACCCCGCCGGGGAGGGGGATGTTCATCCCGTAAATGCTGGCCAGCACGGTGGCCGGGGTGAGCAGGGCCATGATGATGGTGAGGAAGCGCATGATCTCCTGTATCCGGTGAGACGTGAGCCAGTTGGACGTGTCGTAGAGAATGTCCAGCACCTCCCTGGCGTCATCCAATCCGTCACAGATCTTGCGCAGGTGGTCGGCGATGTCTCCGAAGTATATTTCCTCTTCCGCCCGGAGCAGGGGATAGTCCCCTCTTTCCAGCAGCTCGGCCACAGCAAGTTGGGGCCGGATGACCCGGCGGAAGGAGACGAGGTCCCGCCGAATAAAGGAGAGTTCCCGCACAGTGGCCACCGTTGGCTGGGCCAGGGTAAGGTCCTCCACCTCATCGATGTTCTCCGTTATCTTGCCCAGGATGGGAAAACAATAATTAACCAGTCGGTCCAGCACGTGATAGAGGAGGTAACCGGAGCTATGTTCTAAGTAGCTACGGCGCATTTCATCGCTGGTCTGGCAGGCCTTGAAAAAGCTGCTCAAGGGTTTGAGATCCCCACTGCAGTGCACGGTGACCATATAGTCCTCGCCGACAAAAATATCAACTTCGCTGGGGGCGGTTATCCGAGCCTCCTTGTGGAACACGGGGAAATGTAGCACGAGGAAGAGATGGTCCTCGTACTCATCCACTTTAGGCCGCTGAATGTGAGAGAGCACGTCATCTAGGTTAAGCGGGTGGAATTGGGGGAAATGGCGAGCCAGGAAATCCACCTCCGCCTGGGCAGGCTTCTCGATGTATACCCAGGTCAACCTGTCTGAGCTGACGAATTGCACATTTATCCCCTTTACCTGTTCCTCAGTCAAGGAGAGAGGCATGACACTCCTTTGAGTCCAGACCTTACCTTATAACAATTCCGCGAGAAGGGTGGCGGAGCTTACCCCACCCGGATGGTCTCGGCCACCCCTTGCTCCGCTAGCTGCTGGGCTAAGAGAAGGGCCTTCTGGATGGCCCGGGCATTGCTCCATCCATGAGCTTTGATGACGTTTCCCTGGACGCCCAGGAGAGGCGCACCTCCCAGAGTGGTATCATCGAAGATGCGCCTTTCCACCTCCTCGAGGGCTGCTCCAAAAAGGGGGCCATTGCCCAACATCTGACGTGAAAGCTGAGTGAAGAACCTCACCACCCCCTCGCCCCATTTGATGGCCATATTCCCCGTGAAGCCATCAGTAACTACTACATCGGCCACGCCGCTAAATAAATTGTGCCCCTCCACATTCCCAATAAAGTTAAGCTCGCTTTCTTTTAGGAGTTGATGGGCTGCACGAACCAGACTATTCCCCTTGATTTCCTCCTCGCCGTTTGAAAGGAGGCCAATCCGTGGCCTTGAGATCCTGTAAACTTTCCGCATATAGACTTCACCCATTTGGGCGAACTGCATCAGGTACTGAGGTTTACAGTCTGAATTAGCTCCCACATCGAGGAAGAGCACTGGATGGTGAAGGGAGGGAAGGGGCAAAGCCAGCGCAGGCCTAGCAATCCCTCCCTTCCTCCCCAAGGTCAAAATGGCCGAGCTCACCAGGGCTCCGGTGTTCCCGGCGGAGACAAAGGCTGCTGCCTTTCCCTCTTTAAGCAACCTAAGCCCCACCGCAATGGAGGATTTGGGCTTCCGTTTAATCGCCTTAGTGGCCGGCTCATCCGCGCCGATTACCTCCTCAGCGGGGAAGATATCAAGCTTCAAGTTGTGGGTCTCATGTTTTCTCAGCTCAGCCTCTATCACCTCCGGCCTTCCCACCAGCCCAACCGCCAGGCCATTCTCGCGGCTGGCTACAACCGCCCCCTTTACCATCTCCTGTGGGGCATGGTCACCGCTCATGGCATCCAGCGCTATCTTCATACCTTCTCCTCCACTCTCTCCCAAAGGTCGCATCTTCCTCCCCAACGGGCAACCACCTTACCATCGAGGGAAATCTGAGCGATTTCACACTGGTTAGGGCAAGCTTTGCACACAAAAGAAGAGGTCTTATAATTCGCCTCGCTAACCTCAAATCCCTTAAATTTGGTCTTATGACCATTAAGGCTGATCTGCTCCTGGGCCAGAAGCGCTGCCCCGATAGCCCCCATCAGCTCATGATGAGGGGGAACGATGATTTCGGTTTTCAGGGTCTCCTCAAAAGCGCGCACGATGCCTCGGTTGAAGGCCACTCCTCCCTGAAAAACCATCGGAGGGAGGATTTCCTTGCCGGTGCCCAGGTTATTAAGATAATTGCGCACCAAAGCCTGACAGAGGCCATATATGATGTCCTCCGTTCGGTGCCCCAGCTGCTGCTTGTGAATCATATCGGACTCGGCGAAAACCGTGCAGCGGCCGGCAATGCGCACCGGGGATTTACTCCTCAGCGCTAACTCCCCGAATTCCTCTATCGGCAAGTTAAGTCGGTAGGCTTGGTGATCTAAGAAGCTACCGGTGCCCGCCGCACAGACCGTATTCATGGCGAAATCCGTCACTATCCCATCACGAAGGATGATGAGTTTGCTATCCTGCCCTCCGATCTCAAAGATGGTCTGCACCTCTGGAACGTGACATAAGGCGGCTACAGCATGAGCCGTGATCTCGTTCTTGACCACATCCGCCCCCACGATCACCCCTCCCAAGTAGCGAGCGCTGCCCGTAGTGCCTACTCCGCGAACCCGAGCCCCTGGAGGAAGACTGCTCCCTACATCCTTCAAACCCTCCTGTATCATGGCAATGGGTTTGCCCTGAGTACGGAGATAATTATAGGCCACAAGTTCCCCCTTTTCATCCAGGGCAGCCAGTTTAGTGGTTACCGAACCGATATCTATGCCGAGGTAGATATCCATGATCCTACCTTGCCAGGATCTTCTGCCTCTCGCTGCGCCGTCGCTGGAGGAGGTCCACAAAAGCCTCCAGCCGGGTCAACATGCCTGCCTTGCCCATCTGCTCATCGCAGATGATGGTGAGCAAAGGCATATCGTTTTTGACGGCCGGAAAAATATTTTGGGCCACGATCTCAGGCATACAGCCAAACGGGGTCAGGTGGACTAGCCCATCATAGCGTGCGCTGTCCAGCACCTTGTGTCCCACGCTCTCCCAGCCATCACCACCCACATCCCGCTTAAGGTAAGGTTTGGCTGCCTGATGCAGCTTCTCCTTCTCGCTTATCCCGAAGAGCTGGAGGATGAGGCTGAACTTAGTCCATTTGGAGATGGACACGCTTCGATGAACTTCCACCCCCAGCTTTCCCAGCTCCACCTCCACATCCATGTTGACGAAGGGCTCCAAAAGGACGTAAAATTCGCCCATCACCCGCACCTTCAGAGGCCTCGCCTTTTCATCCACCGGCACCGCCCTGAGCTTCTCCTGGTATTCTTCCCTCACCCCCTGCAGAGAAGCTCGGCTTTCTACCTGACTTATAGCTGCAATGGCCTCGCCGAATATCCGGGTGGCCGTGCCTTTCCTGAGCTCTACCGCCCGCACCTTCTGCGTCAGCCTCTCCAGCTCATCCATGACCGCCAGCTTGCTCAGTCCGAAGCGAATCGCCGGGATGACACGGCGATAAGGAGCCCTGGAGAGATCCTTGAAGACCTTGATCAGGCTGAATATCCTCCCCTTGAAGAGGTCAACCGTCACCATCCTGAAGTCGTAGCCGAGATCGCGCAGAATTTGCTCCTGTAGTCCAGCATAATAGCCAAATCGACAGAGTCCCCGCCCTGCCGGCATCACCAATGTATCTGCCCCAGCCTCCAGCGCTTCAATAAAGTTGCCCAGCGTGACCTTAAAGGGAAGACAAGCGGTTTCCGGGGAATGCCTCACCCCCAGAGAAAGAGTGCGCCGGGAGTTGGGTGGCGGAACCACACACTCCACCCCCAGCTCTCTAAATCCACTGGCCAGGGCCACTGAGACATGGCCCATGTGTGGCGTGGTGACCTTCATGCCCTTCTCCGCTTCCGGCGCTGGATCATATCCATGAAGGCCTCCAGCCGGGTTATCAAGCCAGCCTCAGCCGTATGCTCGTCAATGCTAAGAAGCATGAAGGGGATGTTTCCGTTTCTCCTGGCATGATGTTTGATCAAATCCATCATCAGCGAGTCGGGGCCACAGCCAAACGGCATGACGCCGATGATCCCATCCACCCCCTGCTCAAGGTAATACCCTCCTGCCCCGCTCACCTCGTGCTCATAGGTCCAGTAGTGCCTCCCTGTAAGTCGCAGAGCCTGCCGCTCCAGCTCCTCCTCGGGCACCATCTCCGGGGTGAACACCCTGGCTCCCAGCCTTTCAAGCCGATGAATCAGTCGGTGATTGACATACTCGTCATAGAGCGAATAAGGGTGCCCCAGAAGGGCGATCGCAACTTCTCCTTCCGCTCTGGGCTCGCCATTCAGCTTCCCTTCCAGCTTCTCTATGGCTTGAGGCGGCATAATTTTCTTCTCCCACATCAGGCGGCGGTAATCCCGATAGGCCTCCAGAGCCACCTCCGCCGCTCGCTTCACCTTGAGGGGATTCCAGGAAAAGTGGCGCCCCAGGCTCAGGATATTGAGATAAAGGTCTCTTTTACCACGGGGGATCTCGATATTGATATCGAGGATCGGCGGACACTCTGGCACCGCTGCATTTACCATGTCAGGCAAGCCAAGGAATTTCGAGCAGTTGTAGGAATCCTCCTGCAGACTTCGAATAGAGGGGATAAACATGTAATCACACTGCTCCGCCAAGGAGATGACGTGCCCACAAAAGACCTTCGCCGGCAGGCAAGTCTCGGCCACCACCCTGGCCGAACCAGCGGTCACCACCTCCCGGGTGGTGGGGCCAGAAACCACTACTTCAGCTCCCAGGTGTTCAAAGAAGGCCTTCCACATGGGGTAGTATTCATAGTAGACAAGGGCCCGGGGTATGCCCACTCTAACCATGGTATCCCGCTTTTACCCCCTCCTTGAGCTGGCTCAAATAATAGCCCTTTTTCCGGGTCTCTACCCTCTCCGGAGGAAAGTCAGTCAACTCCTCCCACTTGGCGGCCCACTGCTTCTCGTATTCCTGCTCCCAGACTGGGTCGAAGATGTGCTTAACCTCCTCCGCATAGCGATCCAGGCCGCAGGTTATCTCCTCACTGAACAAACTCTCTGCCCCCTCGTGGGTTGGATGGGCACCATATTTCTTTATGGCCAGACGAATAACCTTCGGGTGGTCAATAATGGGGCAAGGACGCAGGGTATTGTAGCAGAAGGGCTGCATCCGTCTCAGCCCCTTGAAGAAGTCCGAATTGAGCGCCTCCTCCAAGGAGACCTCCTTTATATTGTGGGTGGCAAAATGAACAAAAATGCAGGGTTCAACATCTCCCTTATGATTAATATGAAAATAACTCCGGCCGCCATTGATGCAGCCGGCGGTAAGGGGAGCATCGTTCCAGAAATCCGCGATGAGGATAGGCCTGGTCTCTCGAAAGTGCTTCCCCGCTATTCGAAGCTGGTTGCGCTGCTCTGGCGTGGGCATGAGATTTATATCTGGGTCCCGTCCCACCGGCATGTAAAGGAAATACCAGCCATATAAGGCCCCTTTCTCCACCAGGAAGTCAACGAACTCTTCGCTGGTCACCACGTCAACGTTGTTTCGGGTAACCATCACGCTGAAGCCGAAAATACAGCCGGCTTCCCGAAGGTTGTCCATCGCTTGGGAAACCTTATCAAAGGCACCTTCCCCCCGCCGGGCATCGGTCTCAGCTTCAAAGCCCTCCAAACTTATCATTGGGGCCACATTCCCCAGCTTCGCCAGTTTCTCCGCTACCTTCTCATCGATCAAAGAGCCATTAGTAAACACCTGGAAAGGCATGTCGCGATGTTTCTCAAATATCTCCAGCAGAGGCTTGTAGACAAAGGGTTCCCCTCCAAGAACGGTGACAAATTTGAGATTAATCCCTTTCGCCTCCTCAAGCACTCGCTCAAAGAGTTCCGGAGGCAGGTCGTCCTTCTTAGTGTAATTGGCAGCGTAACAACCCACACAGTGATAATTGCAGCGCATGGTGGGCGAGACCAGCATTACCGAAGGAGGACGGAAGCCGTGCTTCGCCCTATATTCGGCAAATATCTTAGGATCACGAAAGAAAATATCCACAATGGAGTGGGCCAGATAGTGCTTGCGCACGTTGGGATGAAGCTCACGAAGCACCCGATTCAGCCAGGCAGACCCGGGGCTGCCCTCAGCCACCCAATTACAGAACCAGTCAGCGATGAGCTGCTGCTGCTCAGTCTTGGCTATCCGCTTAAATGCCTGGCCCAGCAAGCGGTATCCCTTCGCCCCAGAGAGCCCCAGCACTCCCAAAGCCTCACTGAGAATGGTCTCACCAGCCTTTAGCTTGAGTCTGCTAATAGCCTTCATTTCCCCTCCTTTTGTCCGTGGACCAACCCTTGGGCTCTGGAACTTTCCAGCCTCTCCCAAAGCAATCCCCGCCTGAGATATAGCCATCAGTCATCCTTAGCTTCCACTTAACACAGTATATCCCCGAAATAAGCCAGGGTCAATAACTCCAGCTTTCTCGAGCTAAGGTCAATCCCCAAACTATTCCGGCACCCGCTTCCTTCAAGGCCATCGCACAGGCGTCCAAGGTAGCGCCAGTGGTGCAGACATCATCAATTAAGAGAACACTTTCCCCTCCCAGCCTCATCCGGCAGCCGAAAGCCTCGGCAACATTCTGACGACGTTCCCCAGCCTTGAGCTGGGTCTGTGAGGGAGTATCTCGGAGTCGAACCAGCATTTGCTCCGCCAAGGGAACCTCGATGAGCTGACTCAGGTTTCTGGCCAGCAAGGCCGACTGATTGTATCCCCGTGATCGAAGCCGCCTGGGGTGTAGCGGGACGGGTACCAAGATATCAAATTCGAGCTGGCTGGTGGCCAGGTAATCGGCCAGAATCTTGGCCAAGGGCCTGGCCAGAAGCTTTAAATTTCGGTACTTGAGGTGAACTATGGCCTCACGGGCCAAGTCGCGATAGAGCAAGGGAGAGCGGATGCCGTCAATGACCAAGGGGGAGGAAAGGCAGGAAGGACAAACCCCACCTGAGTAAGGAATTCCACATTTCTCACAATAAGGGGGATGC
>CAZJSO010000032.1:8677-12967 GCA_964548795.1 uncultured Dehalococcoidia bacterium
GGGTCTCGCATACATCGATATCCGAGAAGGGACGGGGGATGCAGCCGGGGAAGGCTCTTCAGGCAAGAAGGACAAAGAAGGCTTCCCTCCCTTCCACAGCCAAGGCAGCTCGTGGGGAAAAGGAGGTCGAGGAAGAAATCTTTCATCCGGGCCAGGGTAAGAGCCGCTTTACTCATCTCTCCCCCGATTGGCAGCGCCCACCAATGAGCTAAGGCGTTCGATGCCCTCCTGTGCCAAGAAATCTCTCAGGCCCTCCAGTATCTCCAGGGGAGTGGAGGGGTTAGCAAGAATAGCCGTGCCCACCTGAATGGCAGAGGCGCCGGCCAGGATGAACTCCAGAGCATCCTCGATTTTGCTTATTCCCCCACAGCCGATAAGCGGCGCTTCAACTTCTTGAGCCACTTGGTATACCAGGTAGAGAGCTATAGGCTTTATCGCCGGGCCGGAAAGCCCGCCAAAGATTCCACCCAAAGACGGGCGGCGTCTTTTCACATCAATGGCCATGGCCTTTACCGTGTTGGCCAGAGTAAGGGCATCCGCCCCGGCAGCCACCACGGCCTTGGCAATGCCAACTATATCAGTTACATTCGGGCTCAGCTTAACTATGAGGGGTAGAGAAGTTTTGGCCGCTACCCCCTCAGTGACCTTTGCTGCCAGGTCTGGATCAACTCCAAACTCCATCCCTCCACCGGGAAGGTTGGGACAGCCCAGGTTCACTTCCAGACCACTTATCCCCGGAACTCCATCCAGCCTGCGAGCCAGCTCCGCATATTCCTCCACAGTTTCCGCAGCGATGTTGACCAGGACCGGCACCCGCCAGCCAGCCCACAGGGGAGCCTTTTCGCGAATCAAGGCCTCAACACCAATGTTTTCCAGGCCAATGGAGTTTAAAAGTCCCGCTGGCGTCTCCACAAGTCTGGGCTGAGGATTACCCGACCTGGGCCTAAGGGTTATTCCTTTCGAGATGATGCCCCCCAGCTTTTGAATATCCATCAGCTCGGCATATTCCTCGCCATAGCCGAAGGTGCCCGAGGCCACCATCACCGGGTTCGGCAGGGTGAGCCCCTTCCGGGGAACAAGCTCGATTGAAAGGTCTGGGCCAGGATTCGTTGTCATCAAGCGCCTTTTGTCATTCCGGAGAAGCTTCGACTTTCTGGGAAGGGCTGCAGGCTGATCCTCGCCAGCGAAGCTGGCCACAGGCAGCTTGAATGCCCCTACCCCTTTCCTTCCTTATTGTAGCATTTATTCCTTGCTCTTCGAGACGCTGTTTGAACTCCCTTACCCTCTCTGGGGAGGGCCTCTTGAACTCGGACATGACCTCATTGTAAGGAATGAGGTTTAGGTGAAGCTTGAAATCAAAAGTCTGGAGAAGCCTGGCCAGGCTCTCAGCATGTTCTGGAAGATCATTCACCCCGGAGAGTAGCACATACTCGAAGGAAATTCTCCTTCCGGTTCTCTGGAAAAAGTGCTCGGCAGCTTGAAGAAGGTCTCTTATAGGAGGCAAGGCCGCTCGAATAAGCTGGCGACGAAGTCCATCCTCCGGAGCATGCAGAGATATCGCTAGGTTAACCTCCATCCCCAAGTCAGCCAGCTCCTTAATTCCGGCGCTGATGCCCACCGTGGAGATGGTTAGGTTCCTGCTACCAATCCCCACTTCACAGTTTAGTATCTCCAGAGCGCGAAAAAGTTGCTTTCGGTTTAACAGTGGCTCCCCAATCCCCATGAAGACAACTTTGGGGCTAGCCTCTTTCTTCAGGAGAATCACCTGGCCGACTATTTCTCCGGCGGTTAGGTTTCGGACGAAGTTCCTCCCCGAGGCACAGAAGGCACAACCTATGGGGCAGCCCACCTGGGTGGAGACACAGATAGTCTCCCATTCGCGATAAGGAAGCCACACGGCCTCTATGAGTTCAGCATCCCGGAGTTCAAGCAAGTATTTCGTCGTTCCATCCGAGTCGCGCCTGGCTTCCTGGACCCTAAATGGGGTAATCTCGAACTGTTGAGAGAGCTTCTCCCGCAGCCTCTTTGGAAGGTCGGTCATAGCCTCAAAGGAAGCCACTCCCTTGCGGTAGATCCAGTTAGCAAGTTGCCTTCCCCGATAGGGCTTCAGCCCCATCCCGGTGGCCGCTTCCTCAAGCTCCTTTGCCCTCAGTCCTAAGAGCATCCTCATGTTCTTACAGTTAACTGCCCCGTGTAGTAGGGAAACTTACTACATAGGACAGGGGAGGAATTATACCAATTTAAGCGGCAGATAACCAAGAAGGCTATAATCTCTCGTAGGTCCGCTTTAGGAGCAGGGCATCCTCCTCCAAATTTGGGCTCTCACAAATAACCAGGCCCCTGGCACCCCGTTCCTTGAGTGCCTGGAGAAGTTCTTCAAAATGAAAGTCTGACTGCCTGAGGTTAAGGTGCTTCTTCTCCCCTTGCCTTCCGTACTCAATGCCTGAGACGTGGAGGTGGAGGTTCTCCAGCCCTCCCCGTCCCAGTTTCTCCCCAACTTGGTCCAGCATCCAGCAGAACTCTTGGTAGGAGTTAAGCTTACCCGTTCTGGCATGCAGGTGAGCAAAATCTATGCAGGGAGCGACCCACTCCAGCTCCTGGCTTAGACGAAGCACCTCTTCCAACGTTCCAAACTGGGTAACCTTGCCTGTGGTTTCTGGACGAAGCCAGATCTTCTTCCCCTCCTTGATAAGCTGGTTCACCACGACAGCTAGGTTTCTTTTCACCGTTTCGTAGACCCTCTCCGGCGGGTCTTTGAGGTAGAAGGCGGGGTGGAAGACGACCCCTGTCCCGCCAAAGAGGGAGGCGATGTGGGCTGTCTGATAAATTCGCTTCTGGCTGGCAATCACCTTCTCTTCCCCCTGGGCATTAAGGTTGATGAAATAAGGCCCGTGAGCACTGAGCTTCGTTTTTAGCTGCGAAGCCACCCGGCCAACCTCCAAAGCCATGGTTTCGCTCATCTTTACGCCCCGGACGAACTCCACCTCCATACAGTCAAGGTCGAGCCGCTTTACCTGCTCTATTCCCGCGGTAGTGCTGCGATCGGGGGCGCTGTGGGGTACCCCTGCCGGTCCAAAAAGAAGCCTCGCCCTTTCTCTCATTTCTTAGACCTCCTCAGGTGCTTGCTTCATTTTACAATAGACCTGCCCTTTACTCCAGAGTCAATCACGCGGTGAAGAGGCCACTACCCCCTCTCTTTCCAGCAGTTCGAGCTCCCTCGCTGACATCCCCAGAAGCCCCTGGAGGATATACTGGTTATGCTCCGCAAAGCAGGGAGCGGGGCGGAGGTGCAGCCTGAAGTCGCCGAGCTTCCAGGGAGCGCCGGGGTGGGGGTGGGTTCCGACTTCCGGATGCGTTACCTCTTCGAAGAAGCCTCGCTCCCTCAGGTGAGGGTCAGAAAGCAACTCGGCGGCATCCTGTACCACTCCACAGGCCACCCTTAGCCCCTGCAAAATTTCCATCACCTCATAGGGGTCATGTTGGCTGGTCCACTGCTCCACCAGCTGACACAGTTCTCTTTTATTCCGCTGGCGACGGTCTGAAGTGGAGAACCTCTCATCCTCTGCCAGGGCTGACTGACCCATGGCCTGGCAAAGTGCCCGCCACTCCTCATCCGAAGAGACAGCGATGACCACCCAACTATCCTCCCCCCGGCAGCGGTAGCAGCCCTGAGGCGCTTGGAAGTGGCATAATTTCCCTTGTTGCGATACCCTTCGGTTAATCACCCAGTCCAGCAATTCCCCGGCAAGGAGACCCACCAGCGCCTCTTGCATAGAAAGGTCAATATGTGTCCCTTGGCCAGTCATTCGGCGATAGCGAAGCGCCAGAAGTGCAGCGAAGGCAGCTGAAAGTCCGGCAGTGGAATCAGCGTAAGCCACCCCAGCCCCCATATAGCTAGTAAGCTGGAAGAATCCAGTCATGGCCTCAACGTGGGGACCGAAACCAATGTAATTCCGGTATGGGCCAGTAGCTCCATAGGCGGATATAGAGAGCAGGATGATATCCGACTTTATCTCCTTGAGGTGAGGATAATCCAGTCCCCAGTTTTCCATTACCCGGGGGCTGAAATTCTCCAGCACTATATCGCTTATCTCAACCAGCCTCCAAAAGACTTCCCTTCCCTTAGGCCTTGAAAGATCGAGGCAGATGGCGTACTTATTGCGGTTGAGTTCATTGTAGTAGGCCGAACGGTTATATGGCCTTTCGCCCGGTTGCCCATTGGGGTAGTCGGGCCCGGGCGGAGGAAGCCTGCCCCTTCCCCAGGGAGGCTCCACTCTTATCACCTCCGCC
>CAZJSO010000033.1:0-12790 GCA_964548795.1 uncultured Dehalococcoidia bacterium
CCACGAGGTTTTACCCTCGCTTCACCCTGGCCATGGGTAGCTCACCTGGTTTCGGGTCTAATCCGTGCAACTGAACGCCCTGTTCAGACTCGCTTTCGCTACGGCTCCGGGTGTGTCTCCCTTAACCTAGCTACACAGATTAACTCGCCGGTTCATTCTCCAAAAGGCACGCAGTCAGGCTACCTCTTATTGAGGCAACACCCTCCTACTGCTTGTAGGCACACGGTTTCAGGTACTATTTCACTCCGGTCACCCCGGTTCTTTTCACCTTTCCCTCACGGTACTCGTTCACTATCGGTCGTAAGAAGTATTTAGCCTTGGGAGGTGGGCCTCCCTGCTTCCCACAGGATTAGCGTGCCCCGTGGTACTCAGGATCAACAGCCCGGGAGTCCGCCCCCTTTCGCGTACGGGACTATCACCCTCTATGGTAGGCCTTTCCAGGACCTTTCCGCTAGAGGGCGGATTTGTAACTCCCTGAGACCTCCGCAGCGGTCTCCGCTGTTGTCCTGCAACCCCCGCCACGCAACGGCTGCGGCCTTTGGCACGTGACGGGTTTGGGCTGTTCCCCTTTCGCTCGCCACTACTCAGGGAATCTCCACCGCCGCCCTCAGCAGCGGTGCCCGGCCTTATCAACCGGGTGTTGATTTCTTTTCCTGCGGGTACTAAGATGTTTCAGTTCCCCGCGTGCCCTCCACCCAGCCTATGTGTTCAGCTGGGGGTGCCTGGGCATTCCCCCAGGCGGGTTTCCCCATTCGGGCATCCCCGGATCAAAGCCTGCTGGCGGCTCCCCGAGGCTTATCGCAGCCAGCCACGCCCTTCATCGGCCCTTGGCGCCAAGGCATCCACCGTATGCCCTTAGTAGCTTAACCCACGTGATACAACGGTCTCGATGCCTCGCATCCTGTTCAGTTTTTAAGGTGCTAACTTGGAAGTTAAATTCCAACTTCCAGTCTAGCGATTGGCCGCTAGCTGCTGACGGTTAGTTTTTTAACTAATCGCCAGCGGCTAATAGCCAATAGACATGAAAAAAGCCCAGCATATTGCTAGGCTTCAAATGTAGCCCGCAGATATGCTTTAGGTAAAATTATTCGATTCCTTTGTTAGCAGGATCTTACCCATATTCCCTCGCGTTCGATTCTAAGTATACCACAATTCTCGTTTCTTGTCAAGTGACTAAACAAAAGCTTCGCGCCTCCAAGTGGAGATGAGGGGATTTGAACCCCTGACCTCCTCCGTGCAAAGGAGGCGCTCTCCCCACTGAGCTACATCCCCAAATCAATGACCAAATCCCAAAGCAGCTCTTTGTCATTGGGATTTGGATCATTGGTCATTGAAAGTGGGCCTTTCTGGACTCGAACCAGAGACCTCTCCCTTATCAGAGGAGTGCTCTAGCCAACTGAGCTAAAGGCCCAACTGCTGAGGATCAGTTTGACATTAGCATCTAGCCACTAAAAGTATACTACAAATTTTCCCTTTTGTCAAGTGTCTTTTGGTGACGGCCCAGAATTTTAATTTCCAGTGCCAGGCTATCCATTCATGTAGGACAGCTTATCCACGAACCAACCGTCCACATGGCTCTCTCAAGGGCCACAAGGCGGCTCACGAGAAGCCAAAAAGCCTGTCCCACTCTATAATATGACGATAAAAATGGTGGCAGGCATCATTCTGTAGTGATATACACGCGGCAGGTAAGCATCAAATTTCACAATACTCAAAACACTCTTTGAGACTATTATAGACCTTTAAGAAGTGTTCGTATCCTCTATCATAGATGCGCTGATTAGCCGGAATAGGGTAATTAACTTGGACCACTTTGATGGTGCGTTCTGAGGCTTCCTTCAGGTTGGGAGATAGGCCAGCGCCCACCGCTGCCAGGAGAGCGGCACCCAATGCGGTGGTCTCTATTGTTGACATTAATACCACTGGAATTCCGGTTACATCCGCCCTGATCTGCCTTAGAAGATCACCTTTAGCCCCTCCTCCTACAGCTCTAATTTCTTTAACCACACAGCCAGTGGCCTGCATCCGTTCGATTATGCTGCGTAGGGCATAAGCTGAACCTTCCAAAATAGCTCTGATTATATGCTGTCGTGAATGTTTTAAGGTCAGCCCGTATATAACCCCCCGTGCCTTGGCATTCCACTCAGGAGCCATCGCTCCCATCATGCAGGGGAGGAAAATCAAACCATCGCTTCCCGGATTTACGGAAGATGCCTCCAGGTTAAGCAAATCATAGGAGCTAAGGTCAGACACATCAACTGTAAAATCCTCCAAAGTGCCAAAGTTATCTCGAAACCAACGATAGTTACCCCCAGATACAAATCCGGGATTCTCCAATAACCAGCGATCCGGATCTGCATGGCAATGGGTCTCGACAAGTTGAGAGCTGTCAAACACCGGCTGATGGGAAGGTGTACACACAGGCTCTGCAGTACCCAGGATATCGGCAACAATGCCGGGATCTATGACCCCGGCACCCACACAGGACGCATGCTCATCCCCGCAACCTACCACGACTAATGTGTCAGCCGACAATCCAAGCCCCCTCGCTGCTTCATTTGTCAGAGACCCCACCACATCAGTGGCTGGTCGCACCTCCGGAAGAAGCTCTAAAGGGATCTCCATCAAATCGAGGAGTTCTTGAGACCACTGGCGAGACCGGACATCAAAAATCATGGTGGAAGATGCGTTAGAGAAATCGACCGCACACTTTCCAGTAAGCTTATAGACAACAAAAGTAGCTGGCGGCATAAACTTCCGAGTCCGGTCGTATGCCTCCGGATTATGGTCTCGAAGCCAAAGGATCTTAGCGGCTGTATGAGAGGGGTCCAGATTAAGGCCAGTTATATCAAAGAGCTTCTCGGGACTTATTAATTCGGCGATTCGATCACACTGTTCTACTGCCCGCCTATCCATCCAAAGAATACAGGGAGCACCAGGCTCCCCATTCTCATTGACAGGAACAAAAGCATCTACAGTTCCATCTATCCCGATAGCTACCACATCTCTCGCCGATACCCCAGGCTCTCCAAGTAACCGAGGGATAACCTTTTCCATCGCCTGCAGCCAGTAGTTTGCATCCTGCTCTGCCCAAGCTGGTCGGGGATAGACGATAGGATATTCCTGTCCCCCCGTAGCCACAACCTGGCCCTCTTCACTCCAAAGAACTGCCTTCAGGGCCTGGGAACCGATGTCGCAGCCTATTACATAACGCATAACTGCCTCTTTGCCCTCAAAACGACAAGGGGTTTATCAAATGCCCTGAAAAAGTGGTGAGAAGGTCCTGGCAGGCGGCAAAGCTGCCCACCAGGACCCTCGCTTCACAATCTTTGACGAAGGGTCAAACAAAGAGGAACGAGCTTATATATCAGCCTTTAACCGCTCCGAAGGTCAAGCCTCTAACTAGATGGCGCTGCAAGAAGAAGATAAGGATGACCACAGGAATAGTGGCGATAGAACTTACAGCACAGACTTCCCCCCAGAGTGTTCCATGGGGCCTGATCAACCCTCGGATGCCAACCGGTAGGGTCCTACTTTCGCTGCCGGTCAAAATAAGCCCGAAAAGGAACTCGTTCCAAGAGAAGATGAAAGAGAATAGGGCAACAGCCACAATCCCTGATCTGACCAGCGGTAGAACCGCATGGAAGAAGGCGCCGAAACGAGTATAACCATCAGTCATCGCCGCAGCGTCAATGTCGGCGGGGATATCATCGAAAAATCCTCTCATCAGCCAGATGACAAAGGGCAGGGTAAAAGTGGTGTGAGCCAAAATAAGCCCTACATGGGTACCTAAGAGACGGACTTTGGAAAACATAATGTAGAGAGGGAGAGCAACTACAACCGAAGGAGCCATACGGATGGTCAGAATGAAGAAGAAAAGGGGCTCTTTGCCAGGGATAGGGAAGCGGGCAAAGGCGTAGGCGGCAGGCACCCCTACCACAAGGCAGAGAACCGTGGTCGCCAGTGCAACAATGACGGAGTTGACTATAAAGCGCCACATTCTTTCTTCGAAGAGCCCCTTGACGAAATTCATTAAAGTGGGTTTGAAGATCCAAACAGGATTCGGGCTCAGGATATCGTGTCTTTCCCTGAATCCCAAATTAAACGTCCAGAGCCAAGGAAACAGATTAACGGCCAAAACGACTATAAGCACGATATTGGGTAGCCAGCTTGCAACCATCTTGGCAAGCCTGGTTCTACTGACCTTGGTAACCCATCTACCTAGAACCCTAGCAGATACAGCTTTGCTCATTGATCGCACCCTCCTCACCATACTAGGCTCCGCCCGGAGCTGCTTTGCGGGTAAGAACCTTGTTTAAGAGATCAATTACCACTTCGATCATCATATAAATGATCATTACGGTGGCAGCACCGTAACCTAGATGCCAATATCTGAAATTGAGTCGGTAGGCATACATACTAATCGCTTCCGTAACGGTGCCAGGACCACCGCGGGTCATAACCGCGATGATATCGGTGATTGCAAAAGCATCAATAGCCCTTATTAAAATGGCTACCGTAAAGTAAGGCCTAAGGAGGGGCAAGGTAACCCGGCGGAAAATCTGCCAGGCATTAGCACCATCCACCTGGGCTGCTTCATATGGCTCCTTAGGGAGAGATAGCAGACCAGAAAGCAGGATACTGGCCATAAACGGCATCCATTGCCAGGTATCTACCAATATAATTGCCGGAAGGGCCCACTTGGCGCTCCCTAACATCGCCTCTTTCACTAAGCCCCAACGGTGAAGGTAGATGCCTATTATCCCGAAGTCGGGATTCAGCGACAACAGCCCTATCAGGCCTATTACCACCGGTGGTGTGAGGGTTGGTAGTAACAAAATAGGTATCACCAATCTTCGGCGCCGGGCAGCAGGGGCTAGAATAAGGGCTACAGCTAAGCCTAGGCCTGTTTGCAAGAATAAGGCTGGAATCATATACTTGGCTTGTACCTTCAGACTATTGAAAAAATCTGGATCGTGCATCAGCCTTCTATAATTATCCCAAAGGATAAACTGGCCTTTCGCTGTTGAATCAGTATAACTAACCGCCTTAAAGCTATAGGTAAGGGCGATAATAAAGGGGATCAACCCTACAGCAATGAGGAGGATCATGGCGGGCACGATCCATTTATAGCCCCCTTTGTTCATGCTAGCACCCCCTTAATAATTACTTAATCCGATAATCGGTCTTAACATCGAAATAGTGAAGTTTAGAGCTATCCAGAACTAAGCCAACCCTGCTATCTCGATCTGGAGCCTGCGCTGTGGGAATCTTCACTTTCACCTCAACAGAGCCGACCATCACAATAACCACCGTAGTCTGCCCCAGAGTTTCAACATCCTTAACCCGCCCTTTAGCATGGACGATTTCAGCACTCTCCGGAACTAGTTGGATGTCCTTCGCTCGAATGCCTACTTTTAGCTCCCCTCCTTCTACCCTTTCAGTCAAAAGAGGCCAATCCATGGGTGGGATGGGGATTCGGAAGAAAGAGCCATTGGAGTGAACAACTAGCGCTTCCGCTTCAAGGATAGAGTCCAAGACGTTCATCGGTGGGTCGCCCACAAAGCGGGCCACAAAAACATTGACAGGACGGTTGTAAATCTCATCAGGGGTACCAATCTGCTCAATTCTCCCATTGTTAATTACCGCTATAGTATCCGCCATAGAGAGGGCTTCCAGTTGATCTGGAGTGGCATAAATAGTGGTAATGCCCAGCTCTGTTTGAATCTTCTTCAGCTCCCCTCTCATATGGTGTCGGAGCTTGGCGTCCAGGTGGGCTATTGGCTCATCCAAAAGATATGCTTTTGGTTTCCTCACTAATGCTCGTCCAAGAGCCACTCTTTGCCGCTGCCCCCCAGAGAGCTCCCGAGGGTAGCGGTCAAGGAGATCACCGATGCCCAGCAAATTCGCTATCTCTTTGACCCTCTTTTCCAATTCGTCCTTTGGATACCGAGAGGCTCTTATAGGGGCTTTCAAGGGGAAAGCCATATTCTCAAATACGGTACGTTGGGGATAAAGGGCATAACTCTCAAAGGCTACTGCTACATCTCTATCCCAGGGAGGCGATCCGGAAATAGACTTATCCTCTATAAGGACATCTCCCTTGTCAGGAGCCTCTATCCCTGCGATTATTTTTATGGTTGTCGTCTTCCCCGCTCCTGAGGGGCCGAGGAGACAGAAGAATTCGCCATCCCTACACTCGAAGCTCACGCCCTGAAGCGCCTGGACATCCCCGTACCGTTTCCAGATGTCCCGTAATACTATATTAGCCATTCCTTGCCTCCGAAACTTGCGCGCCGCAGCATCTTAGTTGTGTAAACTAATAGACTATGCTCATTCCTGTTTGAGCTTCAAAGATATGAATACGTTTTAGATCAAATCGCAGGTACACTGCTTGGTCTATCTTCGGCTTGAAGTCAGGAGCAACCTCAATCAAGAATATCTCACCACCCGCCAATTTAGCGCTAAGGATCGTTCTTTCCCCTTGAGGTTCTATGAGATCCACCACAGCTTCCACGGTGCCCTCCCCAGGAGACAGACTTACCTCCACACTTTCAGGCCGGATGCCCATCTTTACCTGAGGATTCCCGTGATAGGAAGAAACCTTCTCCTTCATTTGAGGGCTTAACTCGTGAGGGGTTAACTCGATCCTGAAGGAAGGGGAGGACAGGAAAAGCTGTTCATTTTCCCTAACCAGCTCACAATTGGCAAAGTTCATCGGGGGTTCACCGATGAATCCAGCCACAAACTCGTTTCGAGGTCGTTCATAAATCTCCTTTGGAGTGCCTATTTGCTGAAGCTTTCCAAAGTTCATAACTGCAATACGATCAGCCATGGCCATGGATTCCGCTTGATCGTGGGTGACATATACGGTGGTAACGCCCAAGCTCCTCACTAGCTCTTTCAGCTCCTCCCTCATCCTGGCCCGTAGCCGCGCCTCCAGATGGGAGATAGGCTCGTCCATGAGAAGCACTGCAGGCTCCCGCACTATGGCCCGCCCAATAGAGACACGCTGCTTTTGGCCGCCAGCTAGCCCTTTCACGCCGTAGTGAAGTATGTCTTCTAAATCCAAAAACCTTGCTGCCCATCGGACCTTCTTTTCTATCTCCGTCGCTGGGAGCCCTCTTATCCGTAGAGGGAATGCGATGTTCTCATAAACGGAGAGATGGGGGTATAAAGCCCACGTCTCAAAGACCATAGCTACGTTTCTCTCACTTGGGGGTAAGGTATTGACTAATTTGTCATCAAAATATATTTCCCCTGAAGTGATCTCCTCCAGGCCAGCGATCATCCTTAATGTGGAGGATTTGCCACAACCCGAGGGTCCTAAAAGAGAGAAAAACTCTCCATCCTTACACTTAAATGATACATCTTCAACAGCGAGAACCTCGCCGTACTTCTTCCAGACATTCTTAAGCTCTATAGTAGCCATCTTTCACTATCCTAAGAATATAATGTATGATGCTTAACCTCCTGCCATTTGGAAGATCCAATTTACGAGTTGGTTTAGCTTGATATTTTCTGATCACTTTTCCTTGGGCCGCCGGCTAAAGATAAAAGCTGCTATTATTGCCCAAACTACGAGTGCCCCCCACAGGGGAATATAATCCTCAAGGAATTTGAGCCATAATAGCCCGATGAGGACAAAAACCCTGAATGACCACCAAATTTGATCAAATGTTACCATGTTTCTCCACCTAAGGAATATCTTATTATTAATCCAACTCGGGGTTGACCACTACCTTTAAGGCCTCCCCCCTATGGATAAGTTCAAAACCATCGCTGATAGCGTGTAGTGGAATAACGTGGGTGACTATCTTTTCGGCATTTATAGTGCCTATCCTGATCATCTCCAAGGCCAGCCTTTGCTGCCTTAAGGTTGATGCATAGGCACCCGCCACCGTTAGCTCCCCATAATGGAGGAAATTGCTCCTGAAGTTGATGACCGGCTTTGTCCTGGGTAAGCCGCCAAAGAAAACAATCCTTCCCCTCTTAGCAGCCATCTCCAAAGATTCCTCCTGAGCCTGGCCCGAAGCACAGGCTACAATGATCCGATCTGCCCCCTTGCCCTCCGTTTCTGCCATCACAGCCTTCACTATATCCTCCCGAGAAGCATCCAGATAAATTATCCTGTCCTCTCCCAACACTTTCCTAGCCAACTCTAGACGGCCAGGGTTAAGCTCCGACAAGATGACTAGCCCCGCCCCACGGGCTCGAATCATCTGGGCCTGCATAGTGCCAATAGGCCCTGCTCCGATAACTACCGCTTTGTCACCAATGCGGACATCAAGCTGCTCCACTCCGTTAATGGCATCAGAGAGAGGATCAGTAAGGGTAGCTAGCTCTAATGGCACATCATCGGGAACCCTCATGACATTACGCAGTGCCATCTGGGGAACTACCATATAGTCAGCGTAGCCACCGGGGAAGGGGGCATATCCCAGGAGCTTATGGTTCTCACACAGGTTTTCCATACCCATGCGGCAAAAGTAGCAATGACCGCAAGAGAGGGTGGAAATAACGTGAATCCTAGTTCCTTCCTCGACATCGATCATATCCCTCGCCCTCTCGCCTACCTCTTCTACAATGCCCGCAACTTCATGTCCCAGAATCCAAGGCGGCTGGGCTCTATCATCCCCATTGTAATAGGTGCGCACATCTGTACCACAGATACCGCAAGCCTTGACCTTAAGTAACAAGCCATCAGGAGGACATTCTGGCTTTGGAACCTCTTCCAAACTTACTTTCCCTACCCCTTGGTACACCGCAGCTTTCATATCTTATTGCTCCGCTCCTCAATCCATTCAGCTCTTGTGTAAGGTGTCTTTGAGTTCCTCTAAAGCCTCTTTTGCGCTCCAGCGCTCGTGGATAACCCTGGAAAGGGCTCTAGTTATAGCAAAGGGATTCTCATGTTGAAAGATGTTCCTTCCCACCGAACACCCGATGGCGCCAGCCTCCATAGCTTGCTCCATTCGAGTGAGTAGCTCCTCATCAGAGACCAAGGTCCCTCCGGCTACCACCATAGGCACCGCCGTGGCCTCGACGATCTTAGCAAAAAGTTCTGGGTCTCCGGGCCAGTTGGTCTTGACAATGTCGGCACCAAGTTCTGCGCACAATCTGGAGTTACGGATCAAATAGTCAAAGCCATATTCCTCTTGCAGCTTTTCTAGAGTAGCATAGGCAGAAGGATACTCTGCTTCAGCTATGAAAGGCATTCCAAGCCTCTCGCATTCTCTACCTACTTCACCCACAAAATGAATCATCTCGGGCTCGTTTTCACCGGCAAGGGCCACGTACACCACCACCGCATCAGCGCCCAGGCGAAGCGCTTCCTCCACCTCAGCGATCTGAACCACGATATTGGGTTTAGGACACCCTGCTGCCGAAGCAGAGAGGAGCATGGCCCAAGACGTGTCCCTTGCAAATTCGCCCACTGTAATACGAGCAAAGCCCTTGCTCATCATGAAAACGTTAGCCCCTCCCCTCTGAGCCTCATCCACCCTGGCTTTCATGTCTCGCAGGCCACTCAAGAACTTAGGGGAAGTCATGCCATGATCGAGGGCGCATATTACAGAGGAGTTCGTCTCGGAACGGATTAGCCTTTTAAGTCTGAATTCTTTCCCCAAAGGTCGCATAGATATATCCTCCTATTTTAAATTATTAATGAAGATTCAGCCCTAATCTGGAGGGGGTAGCCATGCTGAAGAGAAATGCTCATTAACACCCCTACAGCAAGGCTACCCCCATCGAATTTACTAGGGTTTTATTTTATCCCCTAGTATCTCCTTAAACCTCTTTGCGCACCAGTCCAGCGCCTCCTTCGGGGTCTTCTCCCCTCGAAGCGCATCGCATACAGCTATGACCATTGCCTCGGTAACCATCTCCTCCTCGGGCCAGGTTGGCTTGGAGACTATGGTAACCGAGGTGTCTCCGGTGGCGGGGTTTATCGCCTCTACATAGCGCTTAGGCACACCTACCCCCATAGGATCGCCCACTTCCCTTGTGCTGATAACCCATTCCCCTCCGGTCTTCAGGTAAACAGCTGTGGGGACATAAGGGATTTTCTGAACCTCTGGATCCTCGTAGGTGGTCCTAATGCCCGACTCACCACCGTGTAACTGCTGGGCGATCTGGGAGGTCTCACCCATGGCCCACTGCATAAACAGGTAGGCAAGCTCCTTCTTCTTAGAGCTATAGGGTATGAAGAAGCTCCACCCCTCGACCTGGATGCACTTCTCGCCGTCTTTCCCCGTCATTCCGATAGGCAGACCGCTGTAAGCCATCTTCCCAGCGGCCACTGACACCTCTGGGTCTTCAACGGCGAAGGTAGCGTCATCCCACTGAATGGCCATGGCCACTATACCCTCCTGCTGGGCCGACTGCTTCTCATCCCAGGTGTAGGTGAGGGTGCCTGGGGGGCAGAAAGGCAGTATGCTCTTCATATACTCTAGGGCTTTCACCGCTAGATCAGAGTTAACGCCAATGGTGCCACCGTATTCGCATCCCTTATTGTCCGGCAGCCAGATCTCCCGCCCACCGAGGGAATAGAGCACATTGATGAAGTCATACCAAGTGGTCACGTGCCGCGCCCCTCCCCAGCAGGTGCCATAGATATCGTGGTCGAGGACTTCGCCCATCAGCTTCTCCCCCGCCTTCCTGGTGAAGAACTCGGACACGTCATAATACTCCTCCCAGGTTATAGGTGGAGATGGGAGCTCATAGCCATACTTCTCCTTGAAGGCTGCCCGCTCCTCCGGATGCTCGAACCAGTCGTAGCGCCACCACATGTACATGGAGATGAAGTGAAGGGGGAAGCCATATCGCACGCCCTTATACATACAGGTCTCTCGATACCAGTATGGATTCAGGACGACCTCATCGAAGTCGAATTCGGGGTCCCTCAGTTTGGGATCCTCGTAGTACTTATCCAGGGGTTCAAGCCACCCCGCCTCCACGTACTTCCCCAGGGTCCGGTGAGGTTGAATAACCACATCGTAGATGCCGGTCGCGCCAGCAAGATCGAGGGTGACTTTTTCGATCGCTTCCTCATGGCCATACATCTCGATCTTTACCTTGACGCCCGTTATGTCCTCAAATTCCTTTTTAACCTCATCCAAACCCTCCAACGGAGGAAGCTCCTCCCCGATCATTGTAAGGGTTTCTCCCCGCCAGGGCTTAGTGGCTTCCTCCAAAGACCACACCACCTCCTCTGGTGTAGGCGCAACTGGTACTGGCGTCGGCGGAACCGGTGTCGGCGTCGGCGCTGGACGGCAGCTGGTGATGAGCAGGCCCATAACCACCAGCGCGCACAACAAAGTTAATAATCTCCTCCTCATTTCTCCCCTCCTGGTTTTTGGATTTCATGTCACTTCAAAGATGGTTACTGCCTGCTTCGTCCCGCCACATCACCCCCTTGATAATAAAATCGTTGCACCCAGTTGACCTCTAGGTTATGGTACGACCGATTTGGAGGAAGCCGGTATAGTGATAATCTCCTTTTCCCAGCCTATGACAGCAGGGTTTAGGGCCTTCTACGATAGATTGAGAATGTGCAAACCTCCGCCACATGGTACTCTTCAGATAGGAGGATAGGCCGCTGATTGGTATCGAAATCGACCTGTTCGATGTACAGCAGAACCGAGTTCGCCGGGATACGTAATTTATTCGCTAAAGCCCTACCTGCCTTTATAGGCTTGATTTTCGCCACGCCATGATCGACTAATAATCCCAAATGCTTCTCAAAAACGCGGTACAGTGAAAGCTCGATAGCTAAAAGATCTCTCAATTCCTCTAAATTGATAATTCGTGGTCCCTGCTCTAATAATTTGCTCGAAAAGAAATCGGTGGAGAAGACCACTGGCTTCCCGTTAGCTGTTCGCACACGCTCCAGAATAACGATGCTGCTATTTGGTGCCAATTCAAGTTGCTCAGCTACACGGACATCAGCAGGTGCTATCCTGATCTTTAGGTCCTCACACCCTGCCTTCAGGCCCATAGATTCGATGAGATCGGTAACGCCGGAATTGACCTCCAAGTTGTTTTTGAGTAAGGGCCTTTCAGCGACGAAGGTTCCAACTCCGCGCCGCCGAATTATCAAGCCTTCCTGCTCCAAAGCATTCAGCGCTGCACGTAATGTGGTGCGACTGACACCCATAGCTTTGGCTAGCTCCATCTCGTTGGGAAGCTGAGCGCCGGGTGGACAGTCGCCGCTCTGAATTAATGCCCTAATCTTGCTAGTGACTAGAGAGGGCAAAGTTCGCCGGTATTCGATTCCTTTAATCGAAAACTTTCGTATATCCATTTAAGGGGTAGACATTAGACGTTAGACATCAGATGTCTATATTTTACCATATTTTAACTTAACAGTCAATAGGTTATGGTGCGCTTCTACCTTAAAATTTCCTAAAGAAAAATGCCGCTGCTTGAGCTTCCTAGCCCGTGCTTGTGAAATGAACTTTGGAGCCCAGGTTTCAAATGAATGAGCCTTCTGGAAGGGTCTGGGAACCCATTTCTAGTAGCAAAAAAGCCGGCTTCCTCCTGAACCAATAAGGAGAAGCCGGCTTCAACCTGAGCAAAATTTTAGGGATTAGCGAAAACTCACTAATCCCCACACCAGCACCTTAACAACTGAGGAGTGATAGGAAGGCGGCTTAGGCACAGGCCCTACAGCCTGTGATTGACCTAGGAGCTGGGTCAACCGATCTAATCGGCTTAATCCGTTAAATCGGTTAACCGCTTCTCCCTAGAAAGGAGGTGATCCAGCCGCAGCTTCCGCTACGGCTACCTTGTT
>CAZJSO010000034.1:0-10140 GCA_964548795.1 uncultured Dehalococcoidia bacterium
GGTTGGCGTAGGCGTAGGCGTAGGAGTAAGCTTCGGCGTTGGTGAGACAGGGGGTGTCGGAGTGGGTCTAGGAGGAGGTGCGGGCTTTGTGGTTGGTGTGGGGCTAGGAGTCGGCTTGGGGGCAGGGGTTGGTGCCACTGCCGGCTTAGCGCAGGAGAATGTGATGAGAGCGGCACAGAGGACAAATAGGATAACCAACAAACCGGAGAATTTTATTCGTGCCATATTCCCTCCTTCAGTTTTGTTGAGAATCGCTAGTAGATCTCTCCATAATGTGCTCCCAGCATGGCCAGGTCCTTGTAGTCAACCCGGCCATCTTGGTTGATATCATACCCCGGATAAGGCGGGCGGGTCGACTCACCGTAGTGCTTGGCCAGGATGGCCAGGTCTTCGGAGTTGACCTTGCCGCTCCGGTCTATATCCCATCGGGGATAGCGGATGCACTTCTCGGTTCCACAGTTGTTCTCTTCATCGCTCTCCTTTACCGCATTCCTCCCATCGGCACAAACCTTTACCTCTATTGTCTTATTCTCTGGCCAGGCGTAGCACTTGAACCACGATTGGTGGGTTGCCCCTGGCTTCAGCTCTAAGGCCACTTTATCTTCGCAGATTTTCTCACCCTCGACCCAGAGCGTAGTGTGATGGCCTGCCGGAGCTACCCCCCGGCCGATGTTCTTCATTACATAACCTACTCTGCCGCCTTCTCTATCACACTCAATCTCGGGGATCACCAGGTCCGGCAGCTTGGGGGGAGCTGTGACAGCATTCAGGTTGATCCTGGTAACCTCGCCAGCCTCCCAGACGGAGGCCTCCGCAGCCGCGTACTGGCCAACCTTAAAGGTTACCGTCTTGCCGGTAAAGTCTGCCCCGGAGGGCTGCACCACTTTTAGGATGTACCTGGAGTCCTTGTAAGGGGTTTCTCCTACCTTCTCCCCCTCTATCCAGGCCGATATCAGGGTGCCATCGGCAACCAACTTCCCATCAAGCTTTGCCGTTCCGTAGAAAGCGCACACGGGTGGCTGAGCGAAGACAGTGCTGGGAAGCAAAAGGTCGGCTGCTACTAGTGCCACTATCGCCCCGAGAAGAGCTTTACCTATTATTTTTCTCATCTGCTTTACCTCCTCTTTGATAATTCGTGGTCCGCTTACCCATTCAATTGCTCGAGGGGGAAGACGTCACCGACTAAGATCTGGCATCCACTACTCGGTAGCCCTCTCCTTGCGACATCGCCATTCACCGGGTAAACCGTGCCAGTGAAACCATCCTATAACATGTCACCTGCCTCATGTTTGCTAGCCGTAATTATAGGGCAAACGATGGTCAATCACTATCCTATAACCCAAGGCTGCTAGTTAAAGCAGCTTGGCCTAAGGAAGTAAGGAATAAGTGGACTGGAACAGGTGCTAGGGCTAATGATACGCTATTTACATGATTTACATGCCCAGGGCCTTCTTTACAGCACCTTCCTTTAATTTGACGTCTGCCAATCTCTCAAGGAATATCAGCGAGGCGGCAGGAACACCGCCTCCGCATATCGCCCCAGCTAGATGATTGCTGGTGGCCCAGAACTCGATAAACTTTGCTATTTTCAGCCTCTCCTCTGCTGTAAAGCTTTGGCTGCCCCTGAGATGTTTCTTAACCAACCCTCCAATTTCGGGATTCTTTAGGTCGAACTCAGACGGCGCTGCTACTGAGATGCCTCCGGCAATATCGATAAGTCTCGTTAGAGCTTTGCTAAAACCTTCAATGCCTGCTATCTTCCCCGCGTTTGCCATGAGCATGTTTGGTAGCCACACACCCCGGTCTTCAAAGCCCTTTTTGGCTCCTCCAATCGCAATGCCATAGGAGGCCTCGCTCACTGCGACCATCTCGCCGAGTTTCTGTCTTATGGCCGAGTCCTTCTCCAGCCCATTTGCCTTGCTCATCAGACTTGCAGCTCCGATCATGGAATCTACGAAGCCGGCCTTACAAGCTGCCCCCGCACATCTATGGGCTATGGCGAAATAGGTGAGGGTTTTATTTGCCGCTTCTAAGTCCTCGAAGAAGAACACCCTCTCCCAAGGGATGAAGACGTTGTCGAAGATGGCTGTGCAGGTTGTTCTATCGCTGTACGGGTTTCCCTTCTCAAACTCCCCTCCTTCTCTGAACTTGGCTTGACAGCCGGTGTTCTGCAGGATATATTTAACCCCTTTATCTTCCGGCTTTACCGCGAAGGCAACTGCAAACCTTTCCTCTCCCTTTCTAAGTGTTAGGGTTGGAATGACGAAATTAACATCTGCAGCAAAGGCTCCGCTCAAGCAAATCTTGGCTCCGCTGACAATTATGCCATCCTTCCTCTTCTCAACCACGTGAACGTAGCCCTCCTCCACCTCTCCTGGCCTCTTTGACCTATCACCTTTAACGTCAGTTACAGAGCCGGTACAGGCGTAGTCATTTTGCTGGACCTCCTTCAGAAATTGGAGGAGTCTTTCATGATAGTTGGTGCCCCGCCTAGCATCCAGTTCTTTTGTCGCCGGGAAAAGAGCATTTATTATGTCAGAGCCGGGGCATCTATAGTTGCATGTCGCTAATCTCAGGCTTAGCTCTCGCTGGAAGTCATATCTAGCTATGAGGTCCTCTGCGGTTCCATTAATGAAATTTAGTCGGTTCACCTTCTCTCCCACGAGCTCCGAGAGGGGAGAGTACTCTTCCCTTTCCTTAGCGAGCTCATACGTAAAGGCGATTGAATCTATAACTGGCTTTATGTTTGGATGAGTTACAAAGTCCCTGACTTTCTCTCCTTTGACGAATATCTCCCTTTCCGAACGAGACAGCCTCTTAATGTACTCCTCTGCTGAGAGCAGCATCTTTCCTCCTTTCCTTTAGTAGATTTATAGGTTCCGTAGTTTCCCCTGGAATTAGTTTTTGTGACGCCTTCTCTGAGGCGGTTCTTGATTTTTAAAGGCCTCGCCCTACCGCTCAGGCTGGATTATGACCTTGAGGGATTCGTGGGCCTTGGCGACGAGCTGGAAACCCAGTCCTGCTTCTCCCAGGCTAAGGCGGTGGGTGATCAGGTGGCCCACCTGCACATTACCGGACCAAATCAGCTTCAGCGCAGTCAGATAATCCGCCGGGCTGCCAGCATAGGAGGTGGTAAGCGTCACGTCCCGGCGGAAGAATAGGTCGTTGATGGAGAGGGGGATAGTTACTTCTGGCTCCGTAGGGGCGAAAAACAGCACTACGCCTCCCCGATCCACTGATTGGAGAGCTTGAATTAGGGCAGCCCTGGCCCCGGTGCAGACTATCACCCGATCAGCCAGTCGCCCCTCGTTGAGCTCCCGTAGGCGGGCCGGAACATCGTCCTCAGCCTGGATAACGGCATCGGCTCCAGAGCGTTTGGCTGCCTCTAGGCGATATTCCACTAGGTCGGTGGCCACCACCCGTGTCGCCCCCAATCGGCGAGCTAACTGTACATGGAGCAACCCCGCCACCCCGCTGCCGAGAACGAGCACGGTCTGCCCCGGCTGTAGGTCAGCCAGGCGCTGACCTCGCAGGACACAGGCCAGTGGCTCAATGAACGTCGCCTCTTCGAAGGACATCTCCTCAGGTAGGGGAAAAACTCCCCGGTCTACGTTGATAGCTGGGATGCGGCAGTACTCGGCGAAGCCACCAGGGTCAATTTTGGTGTGGTAAAGTAGAGTATCGCAGACGGTGGGGTGACCGCTGAGGCAGTAATGACAGGTATTGCAGGGCACATGATGAGCGACGGCGATGCGCTCACCTTCTTTATACCGCTCCACTCCCTCCCCCACCGCAGCAACTACCCCGGCTACCTCATGACCCAGCACCAGTGGTGCCCTCTTCACCCGGTACCACTCCAAAACATCGCTACCACAGATGCCGCAAGCCTCGACGCGCATCAGCAATTCTCCCGGCCCAACCTGCGGCACCGGCCTTTCCTCCACCCGCACGTCTCGGTTATTGTAATATACGGCCACACGCATTGATATTTCCCTGGGCCAGTCCTTTAGCGAGGGAATGAGCAGGGGTTATCCCTCCGCCCGCTTGAGGGCGTTGTAAATCTCTTGGGCCTCCTTTGGATCGGCGCCTTCGTGGATGATGGCCCGCAGCGCACGAATCATGGCCACGGGGTAGTCATTCTGCCAGATGTTCCGTCCCAGGTTCACCCCGATAGCGCCCTTCTGAAGTCCATCATGGACAAACTCGAATACCTCATACTCCGTGTCGGTCTTCGGTCCGCCAGCGATGACCACGGGGACGGGGCAGCCCTGCACTACTTTCTCAAAGCCTTCACAATAGTAGGTCTTCACTATGCGAGCACCCAGTTCAGCAGCAATACGGCTGCATAAAGCCAGATAGCGGGCCTCCCGCCTCTCCAGCTCCTTGCCTACAGCGGTAACCGCCATCACCGGGATGCCATAGTCCTCCGCCTCGTCCACCAGCCGGGATAGGTTGAGCAAAGTCTGGTGCTCGTGTTCGCTGCCAACGAAGATGGAAAGGGACACTGCTGAGGCATTGAGGCGAATGGCCTCTTTGACGGAGGTGATGACCCCTTCGTTGGAGAGGTCTCTCCCGATAATGCTGGTGCCACCGGATACGCGCAGGATGATTGGCTTGGACTTACCCGGGTCCACTGAGGAGCGGAGCACCCCTCGGGTGAGCATGATGGCATCGGCATAGGGGAGAAGTGGCTCAATAGTTTTGCCTGGTTGCTCCAGCTTATGTGTGGGACCCTGAAAGTATCCGTGGTCTACCGGCAGAAAAAGGGCCCGGCCATCGGGCTGGATTAATTGTGCTAGTCGGTTTCTCATTCCCCACTCCATATTTCCGCCTCCTTGGGCCTTCTTCACTTGGATTAATTTTAACCCTCGCCTCTGGGGCAAGTCAATTGAAGGTTGATGGGCGCCTCCTGCCCCGAAGGGCAGAGGCTTTATGGCAGTTCATTCGCTGAGAGCTAAGGGCTGACGCTTGTTGGCTGGAGGAAGGAGAGGAGGGCCTCCCGGGAGGAGTAGTGGAATTGAAAGCCTGTCTCTCTTTTCAGCTTTTCGGTGCTCACCAGAGGGGGATATTTAATGAACTTAAGGCCCTCCGGAGGGGACTGTTCCTGAAGATGGAGGCCCCAGGAGAACTTCATCAGCCCGCTTAGCAGCCAGCCGGGGAGACTTAGAGACTTTGCCCCCAAAAGACTTGCCACCTCGCTGTATTTCAGCTCTCCCTCCCCGGCCACGTTGAATACTCCGGCCACCGGTTGAAGGAGGAGCTGGACTATGAGGCGAGCGAGGTCGTCCTCATGGACGAACTGGAGAAAGGGGTCGAATCGGCTGACCTTTATCATCGGGGAGCGAAACATGGGGGTGGCCACCGAGCCCTGAGCATTGGGACCCAGCACCGGGCAGCTTCGCAGGATGGAGACTTTCACCTCCGGATGGGTGCGGGCAAAGTCCTGAAACATCCGCTCCACCTCGGCCTTGTCCCAGGAGTACTGGAACCCGGGCAGGGGGCGGGGAAAGGCTTCCTCGGAAAGCTTTGAGGTATATTCTGGCCAGGCGCCATAGACCGTGTGGCTGGAGAGGCAAATAATGTGTTTCACCCCGGACTTTTCACAGCCGAGCAGGAAGGAAGCCGTTCCTCCCAGGTCCACCCTCCGGGCGAGGTTCCGCTTATGGGTGGGTTTCACCACGAAGGCCAGGTGAACAGCGCTATCAACTTGGTTCTCCAGGAAGATGTCGTCCAGCGGCTCGAGCACGCTGTGCCGGTAAAACTTGAGCTTGGGCAGGACATCCGGAGGGAGATTCACATCAACCCCCACTACCCTCTCCACCCAGTCCTGCTCGGCGAGGGCGGCGAGCAGCCGGCCCCCGATATAGCCCGAAACTCCAGTGACAAGAACCCTCATCTTACTTCGTCCACGAAGTCGAAGCCGAGCTGCCCCAGCCCCTGGGCCACGAAGCTAAAACCTATTCGGTGGGGGCCAGGTGAGAGAGTTACCCCCTCGGCCCGAATGGTGATGGCCTCATTCAGCGGGAGAGTAAAGGGGTTTTCCTGGCTTACCGAGGTGAAGGGGGTCTGTTTTCCCTTGAAGACGAAGTAGGAATTCTCCGGCGGGAGTTCCTTCCCGTCTAGGGTGAGGGGGAGGAGCTTTACCCCGTAACCGGAGCCAAGGCTGTTCTTCAGGTCGAACTCGAAGCCCTGTTCTGAGTGGCGCAGGCTTCCCTTGACATAAAGTCGACGTAACAAAAATGAGGGCACCTTGATCACTTTCCCCTCCTTGTGAAAGGGTTTTAACCCACTAATATTACCATAACAAATTGGTTGGGCCAAAGAGCCCTAGCCCCAGGCTCTGCTGTTCCTCATGGACGGAGATTGAATCATCAGCAGCTCTCATCGGACAACTACAGGTGTCGAAGCAATCCTATGACATCTACAATACCTCCTTTAATTCTTCCGGCAGGTTTTCAGGATGGTCGCATATTGCCGGCTGGATAGACGGCTGCCCCTTGGCCTCCATCACGTTTTGTCCCTCCTCGGATAAGAGGAGCGCAATAAATTCTGTGGCCAGGTCTTTGTTTTTGGCCTCCTTGAGAATGGTTATGCCATAAACGATGGGCTTCCCCTTTTTGGTCTTGTAGGTAGGAGGGGGGCCAGGCTCCTTTATGATCTCTACCGAAGCTTCCTTGTAGAAGTCCTCATAGCTTTGTTGCGAAAGGTTGATGGCGTCATCGAGCTCAATGAAGTTTAATTTATGTTGCACCGCTACAGAGCGATACTCGAAGGCATAATCCAAATCCCCTGACTGAATTAAGTTGATAAGGTCGACCGATTTTGACCTCACCACTTCTTCACTTCCCCCAGGCCGAGACTTGCTGGTGCCACCAATTCTACCCCTGTCAGGCTCATCGCCGGGGACAAGGGCATCATACAGTCCATCAGCATTGGGGTCAGGGGTTAACCCAAATTGGGTGGCATTATCGTAATAATACCTTTGCGCCAATTGGATTACCATCAGTGCCCTATAGCCACAGGGGTCATCATCAGGATTACTGTGCCCATAGCTCACCGGCTCATTGCGGAGCACCTCATACCAGGTGCGGGTACCCCCCACTATCTCACTAGCATAGGGAGCACCATCACGGTAGCAAAGCACCATCTTATTTCGGGCGAAGGCGATATACCAATCAGCATGGCCATCTTCGTATAGCCTGTCGGGGATAAGTTTGTAATCGGCGGAGGCGATTATATCAGGAGGAGTTTCACCAGCCTTCACCACGGTTATGGCCTTGTTTATAAGCTTGGCGCTTCCCCCCGACTCTAGGAGAACCTCGACATCGGGATGAGAGCTCTCAAACTCAGCCTTAAGCTCGGTGAACGGCACCGCCAGGCTTCCAGCATGATAGATCCTAAGCGTTTTCTTCGGATGACCACAGCCAACCAACGACAAGGCTAAGGCTAAAACCATTAGAGAGACTTCCGCTATTTTTGCTACTCGGCTTCCCATTAAATATCCTCCTTTCTAAAAAACATGAATTGCCGAGGCTTTAAACGTAATCCATACCCTCATCCCCCTCCAAAGCTTTAGTTCCTCGAATGACTGGCGTGTGATAAGACAGGTAAAATCTGGCGGCACATTTACCGTAACGTAAACCACCGCACCCCTGTAGGCAATATCACTGACCAGGCCTCGAAGGGAGTTCCTGGCAGTAGAATGAAGTGGTTCTTTAGAGATTATAATATCCTCAGGGCGAAGAGATAGGCGCACTTTGCCTTTCAGTTTCGTTATCGCCCTGAGCTTTACTCCACCGATGTCGATAAAGGCATGACCATCCTCACCCTCTTCAGCTTCTCCAGTGAAGATGTTCCGGGATAATGCAAAGTGAGCCACGAATTCCGAGCTCGGCTGACGCAATATTTCCTCAGGAGTTCCTACCTGGGCTATACGACCATCGTTCAGCACAGCAACCCGATGTCCCAAGGCCACCGCTTCCTCAAAGTCGTGTGTTACATGAACGATGGTTACCCTTACCCTACGATGCAACTCCCTGAGAGTAGCTTGCATTCTTTCCTTTGTCTCAGGGTCTAAGGCGCTCAAGGGCTCATCAAGCAAAAGCACCTCAGGCTCGGTAACCAGAGCTCGAGCCAGAGCTACCTTTTGCTGTTCCCCTCCACTCAAAGTCTGCGGCTTCCTTTCCAACAGGTGAGTCACTCCCACCATCTCGGCTATAGCGCTCACCTTCTCCTTTATCGAGGCCTTAGATTCCTTCTTTGACTTGAGGCCAAAGGCAATGTTTGCTTTAACGGAAAGATGCGGAAACAGGCTATAATCCTGATACACAATCCCGATTTTCCTTTTCTCGGGGCTGAGCCTGGTAACCTCTCTACCATCAATCCAAACTTCTCCCTCGAGAACAGGCTCTAGTCCGGCAATAGCTTCCAGAAGGATGGTTTTTCCTGCCCCTGTCGGTCCCAAGATGATGAAATATTCCCCTGAGTCGATCTCGAGGTTGATATTCTGAAGTAGGAAATCGCCCAAATCGACCTTTAGGTTTTTTATGGCAATCATGCTTTTTCACCCCGGTAAGCTATTGTTCTCAGCAGAATAAATACGATGAGAGAGATTAAGATTACGATCGCAGTCACCGGTTGAGCATAGCCCAATCCAAAGGAGGTAAAGCGGTCAGCAACCAATATCGGGGCAACACGGGCATAGTGCCCGAAGAAGGGCACGTAATAGGCTAAGATGAGCACAGCACCAAACTCGCTTGCCCCTCGTGCCCACATCATAATCGAGCCAGAAAAGATGCTCCTCCGCGCCAGCGGGAGGGAAATCCCAAAGAATGACCGCCACGGCGAGGCTCCCAGAGTCCTCGCTACTTTCTCCAACCGGATATCCACCGCCTTGAAGCCCTCTCTGGCCGAATCAATAAGGAACGGGAGGCTGACAAACATCATGGCGATAACAACCCCAGCAACGCTGTTAAAGAAGCCAATCCCTACGCTGTGAAAAACTTTGCCAGCAAGAAAGTTACTGCCAAAGACGAAAAGAAGAGCCACGCCAACGGCAGAATGAGGGATTACTATAGGAATATCAATGAGCCCCTCCAGAAGCCTCTTTCCCCAAAAATGGTGTCTTGCCAGAAGATAAGCTAATGGAACTCCAAGGAATAATCCCGCTAATGTCGCTATCATAGCAGCGTAGATAGTGAGCAGAATGGAGGAATATACTTCCTCATCAAGCAAGGTATTCCACAACACCCCTGGCGATGAAGAGACTACTGTCTTAAGCAGCGGAGCAGAGATGAACAACAGTATAATAACGCCGAGCAAAACAAACACCAGGCTCATGCCATCCGGTTTTCTCCAGGCGCTCGTTAATTTAATTTTATGGGGTCCCCAAGAATTCGAGGAATTTTTAGGGTGGGTTTTAGTCATCGTCTTTCCTCCTGAGGCGTGGCGATCCCTTTAGACCCTTCCCCTTCACCTCGAAAAAGGCTCCGGGTGATGGAAAGGGATGCCCTTGATGGGTAAATAAGATAAACAAAAACAGCACCTTGATAAACCAAGGTGCTGTAAAGCAATAGCTATAACTCATGTTCCCTCCTTTCCAAGCACGGGGGGCGCAGGCGTTTCCACCTGCACCTTCGGGACTCCCATCCACCGGCTGGATGCCATGCCCATTGGGTTTAGGCACCTCAGCTCGGAGAGCCACTATATTTTACAGATTTGGGTCTGTCGAATCAACCTCTGGCCAGGCTCCCTCGCCGATCAAGGGAACGAAGCGGCAAGCTCCCAGGTTTTCCACCCTGGTTCGCCCACCCCTCTTTACCACCTTAAGTAAGTCCTGCTCGTAGCGAGAGCCGACAGGGATGACTAAGCGACCCTTTTCAGCTAGCTGATTCAGAAGCTCCCGAGGTATTTTCGGGGCAGCAGCCGTCACTACGATGGCCTCATAGGGGGCAGCTTTTGGCCAGCCAAGGGTTTTCTCGGCCAGATGTATTTCGATGTTGCTGTACCCCAGATCTCTCAGTACCTGGGTGGCGGAATCAATGAGCTGCTGGTATCTCTCTACGGTGACCACTTGTCGGGCGAGCTCAGCCAGAATGGCCGCCTGGTAGCCGCTGCCTGTGCCCAGCTCTAGCACTTCCT
>CAZJSO010000034.1:10150-12761 GCA_964548795.1 uncultured Dehalococcoidia bacterium
GTTCTAGGGCCTGGGTCATAAGGGCGACAATGTAGGGCTGTGAGATGGTCTGACCCAAGCCGATGGGAAGGGGAATATCTTCATAGGCCAAAGTGCGGCTGCTTGGCGGCACAAAAAGCTCACGCGGGACACGCTCCATCGCCTGGAGAACCCTCTGATCCCGGATCTCCCGCCGTAGTTGCTGGAGCAATTGCTGTCGGCTTTCCTTTAGCCCCTCGTCAGGGCTCAGAAAGGCATTGCATCTCTCTGCCCTCGCTATCTTCTTCAATCGAAGGGCGAGCAGGAGCAGCCTCAAACTCATCCATGAGCGAGTCCATGTGCTCCTGCCACTCAGAGGCTTCTTCCTCTTCCTCAGCTTCTTCCGCTTCTTCCTGGCCCAGCAAACCGGTTTTGAGGTAAGGTCGGGGTTCCTCTTCGTCTTTAGGCAAGAAGGATGGCCGACCTTGAAGAGCGGGGTGCTGGAAAGTCTCCCGAACGATGATTTTTACCTTACCATTTCTCAGGCTAGCAATAGCCGCCTGATACTCATTCCCTCCCCGCATAAGTTCGATGAGGCGAGTTCCAATCCGGGGCTCAATTTCACCCAAATACTCCCCGGAGCCACCTAGGACGATGAGCCTTTGGCCCTGCACTTGGAGACGTACTTCCTCACCGGTGGCTACTCGGGCCAGTACTTCGGGAGGAGCGGGGTTATACAAATCAACCACCTTGGCCCTGGTGGTCTCCTCGACAAAGATTTGGGGCACGATTCGACGATTTCCTGGGGTGGGTTCGCCGCCTTCCTCGAGGTAGGAAATCCTCTCCAGGTTTTTTCGAGCAATCGAGTTGTTAGCGTCAAACTCAAGGACCTTGTTGTAAGCCTCTCGAGCTTCGGCGTATCTGCCGAGTTCGGTCAGAGCTTTTCCTAACCTGTTATAGGCGCTGACATCCTCTGGTGAAAGCTCGATGATTTTTCGGTTCAGTTCTACCGCCTCTTCCCACCGCCCCTGCATGGCCAAGGTTATAACCTCGTTAATGTAATTCTCTTTCATTTCCCCCTCGAAATTAACATTGCCAACGTATTTTACTCATAATTTTAAAATTTGCAAGAGGGCGAAGGCAAAAATAGGAAAAATGTACCATTAAGGTAAGGGCCTGGAATCTCACCTAGCACGCCCGAAAAGGAGGCCAGCCATCAGGGAAAGAAGGAGGTTGCGCCAGAGCAAGACATCAATTAGCTTGGGGTCACCCCGGATTAGCTCCGGGTAGTGGCTGGGGAAGATATACTGGGTTAGCAAGCCGGTAGGGAGGAAAAGTGGCCAGCAGGCTTGACGCCACCTCCCCACCGTTAGAGGGATCAGGGGATAAAGCCAAATGAGAAATTGGGGTGAAAGCACCTTGCTAGTGAGCATGAAGGCCAGGGTAGCCAGCAGAGCGTAATTCACTAGTTCCTCTTCCCCAGATGTTGCCCCATCTCTTCTCGAGTAGAGAAGGTAGACTGAGAGCAGCGCCAGAGCCATGAGGACGGGAGAGAGTCGGGCTAGGGTATCAGCTAGCGGAGAACTGAGATGCCAGGCTCCGTGGTCGAACCTCATCCCTAGGGAGGTCAGTTGCAACGTGTGTCCTAGAAGGAGGAAGGAGGCGTAGCTGCTCTCACCTTGCAGCCCTCGTTCGAAGTGATAACTGAAAGAGTGCCAGAATCCCTCGGGACTCAGCCAAAGGCAAGGGGCGGCGATCAACCCCAAGAGAAAGAGGAATACCAGGGCCCCTTTGGCCAGCCGTGAATACTCTTGGCGCTGGACCAGAGAGAGAGCAAGCAGCGGAGCGAGGATCGCCGGGTAGAGCTTGGCCATGGTCCCCAGTGCCAGTACAGCCCAAGAGAGGTTGTTCCAACCTCGGTGGAAAGCATAGAGAGTCAGAAGAACCATGACTGCGGGAAGAAGGTCGTAGCGTCCGCAGATAAGGGGGCCGGTTCCTAGGAGAGCCAGGCTGTAAATGGTGAGCGTGCCCCAAACAGAATGGCCCAGTCGCCGGGCGAAGGCAGCAAGTATTACCAGGCTGAGGAGATCGAGTAATAACAGCTCCCAAGCGAAAAGCCGCAGGTAGGTGGGTGGGGTGCTGGCGAAGAGGCGGGGTGGAAGGAGGACGAGAAGCGAAAGCGGAGGATATTCGAAGGCAAAATCCCGGTAAGGTAGCCCACCTTGGATTATCTTGGAGGAGTATTCAAAGAGGATATAGCGCCCGGGCTGCCCTGTTGAGGAGGTGGAGGCGAACCAGAGAAAAATAAGAATGTGAACCAGGGCAAAGAGTAAGAGAGGCCAGTATTTTTTCATCCTATTTTCTCACCATTTGCTCCAGTGCCCGGTAGGCTTGGTCCACTAACCTCGAGGCCCGGCGCAAATTGCCTCCTTGGAGCAGGTCGTCAATTTTTCTCATCTTCAGCGGTGGCAGTACATGATCCACAGGGTAACCCTGCTCCTTCAGCTCACCGACCCAGGCCTTGAGGAGGCGTAGTCGCCAACCAAGGTTGCCTGGGTTGGTGGGGGAGACCCTGACCTCATGACGTGCTCTTTCAATAAGTTCCATCGGTACAGAGGGTGGAGGGTGGAGCTGAGGGGGATGCATCTGTGGG
>CAZJSO010000035.1:0-12744 GCA_964548795.1 uncultured Dehalococcoidia bacterium
GGGCTCCTCCTCCGCCTCCATCCGCCGATCGTAGTAGTCCTCCAGCTGTTCGAGTACTGCTTTCAGGCGGGGGTTGGTCTCTGTGCTGAGGGTGAGCTCCCTGGTTTGCTCTCTAGCTTTTTCCCTCATTTCCTCTAGGTCGATATCCCAGTCGTACAGGGAGGAAACCACCTCAAGAAGGCGCAATGAGCCGGAGTAATTCTCATCCAACCTAGCATACTGCGGTAGGTGGACTATCAAGGTCGCTGTTTCCATGCCTAACTCGGCCCCTTGCTGCGAGATGAGATAGGCGATGGTAGTTGGCCCCTGGTAGTCGCTGTGACGCACACCTAGCCGCTGTAGCTGCTTCTCTAGGTCTTCACCGGAGGCTATCCCGGTCACCATCAGTGGTCTAGTATGCGGGACCATGTCGTACATGCTCCCCAGCAGCCAGTAGCGTTCCAGTTTTAAAGCCTGCAGCAGCCTCAGTACAGATTCCACATACCGCTCCCCCAACATGTGTGGCTCCAAGAGGTGGAGGAATACTAAGTCGTTCTCCTCTCTTTCGGCATGGCTCACGACCACATTAGGGATTCCTAACTGTCGGCTCCCCTCCTCAAGGTAGAGGACAGGGCGGTAGCGGGTGAAATCAAAGAACATCCCTGGCCTGGCCAACTTAGCGAGCTGCCTTGCCCCAAAGTGAGCCTCTAGGCGCGAAAGCACAAGCGTGCCTACGCTTCCCACATCCACCCAGGGACGTAACATCGCCAGCCCATGGGGATGCTTAAGTTCGGGTAAAGCCCCAAAAACCTCAAAGGCGCTGAATCTCACGGCAACCTATTATACAACTCGAGGAGAAGGGGCTCAAACCTTTAGTGGCGAAGCTGTGCTACAATAATCAAGGATTGGCTCACAAGTTTTTACTGGCCACTGGTTTGTTTCTGGTTTCTCTTGCTGTGGGAGCAGTCGTGGCTCCGTATGTATCGGACTTCGTGCTAGGAGAATTGGGCCACCTGCTGAAGCCGGTTGGAGGACTGATTCCCCTGGTGCTATTCCCGGTCATATTTCTGAACAATGCGATCAAGACCTTAGCGGTCATCGTGTTTGGCCTTCTGCTGGGCGTGCCGCCTTTCTTATTTACTGGCCTAAACGGATTTGTGATCGGTGTACTGGTACGTGTATTGGCGCCGACCACGGGATATGGTGTAATTGCTGCTGGGCTGGCACCACATGGGATGATTGAGATACCAAGCTTGCTCTTGGGCACAGCACTTGGCTTCTCAGTAGGCGAAGAGTCGCTAAAGTGGCTTACTGGCAGAAAGAGTCAGGTGAGGTTAGAATTGCGCCGTAGCTTCAGGATCTACCTCAGGTGGATTTTGCTCGGACTACTTGTTGCTGCCCTGATAGAAGTGTTCGTTACTCCTCACCTCGTTCACCTGTTTGGTGGGCAGCGGCCGGCTTTCTAGCGCCGACCTAGGATAGCTCGGAGCAGCCCAGAGACATTCAGCCATAGAGGTAGCGCGGGCCACTCAAGTTCCTTCTTCTCACAGATGGTCGAACGTCCAAGTTTTTCTAAGTGAGCTACCTTATCCTCCTCCCCACTTTCGAGTAGCCTGTCAACCTGGCTGACCAAGCTTATGGCCTCCCTGATTCGAGATTCGACCGAGCGAGCAGTTCTGGAGGAAAGCAGGCCATGTTCGAGTTTGAGCTCGTTGAACTTCAGTGCTGCCTCGTAGGTGCTGGCCACTATTTCATCTCGGTTCAGCCAGTGAGTCTCGTAGTTCAGCATATATTTCCAGCTGGGCTTTAAGAGTGCCTGGCGGTGTTCTTCTAGGGTATGGATTAGCCGACGGTAGCCAAACCTTTCTGGTTCCTCGAAGGCCTGGCTTCCAGGGTCAAGGAAGGGGGCCAACGGCGAGATCTGGGGATGCAGTCTCTTCCCGTAATCTAGCTCTCGGAGCAGGTGGCGACAGTAAGCGGCGGTGTCCAGCACTGAACTAAAGGTTTGCTGGGGGAGGCCAATCATGAAGAACAGGTCAAACCTCCGGCAGCCGGCCTTTAGAGCTTCCTCGATGGTAACTTCCACCTCACGGTTGGAGTACTTTTTACCAAAAGTGCGGCGCACACCTTCATCATGTGATTCGATGGAAAATTGAATATTAAAGTGGGGCATGGCCTCCCTTATTTTTTGAAAGAAATCTCTTCCTGCTGGTGAGAAGAGCTCCAGAACCAGCGGAGCCTTGACTCCCTCTGCTTTGATTTCCTGGAGGAGTTCCTCAGCATATTCCTCGCCCGGTTGGCGAATGTCACCAATGATGAAGACAGGTCCCCTGAGGTACCTCTGGGCGCTACGAATATCCCGAATGAGAAGCCGCGGGTGGCGATAGGCTGGCTTAAGCCGGCCATAAAAATTTTGGAAGGCATAAGCGGAGCCACCGCAGGTAACGCAGCCATGAGTACAACCCCGGCAGGTAAGAGCCATGGTGATGGGATAACTCAGCCAGTTCCGGAAGGGCAGGATGCTTGTCAAGTCACGGTGGCTTATTACCAGCCGGGTCGGATAACTGTAATCTAGGGGGAACTCATCCAGGGAAGGAGGGATCCAGGAAAGGGGGTTGTGATGAGGTAGCCCTTGGCTATCCTTCCAGCTCAGGTTAGGAACCTCATCAACTGGCAGGTTTTTCTTCATCTGGACCAACAACTTGAGCAGGGGCACCTCTGCAGAATCACCCCGAATGACAAAATCAACCTGGGGATACTGGATCAGTTCTCGGTAAAAGTATGTCGCTGAAAGGCCACCGAAGACGATCTTGGACTCAGGATGATGCCGCTTGACGATCTTCGCTAGTTCAAGGCTGCCGTGTGCATGAGGAAGCCAATGCAGGTCTATTCCGAAGAGGCTGGCTGGTAGTTTAGCCATAAACCTTTCTACCTGAAATCTGGGATCTCGAAGCATGCGGCCAGCGATGTTTACCACCCGGGTATGAAAGCCATACTTCTCCAAATAAGCTCCCAGGCTGACGAAACCTATGGGATACATTTCGAACAGTGGGGCGGAGGGAATCACATCACTTATGGGGCCATAGAGGATGGAGCGATGTCTGAAATCGTAGTTAGAGGGGGCATGAATCAAGACGAGATCTAGTTTCGACATCTAGATTAAATGGTAAATTTTCCTTCCACAGAAATCAACCCGGCTCTGGGCTCTCAGGAGAAAAAAGGCGGTAAAGTTTTTAGAAAGTGGCTATAGTATTGCATCGGCGGTTAAAATATGCTATCATTTCGATTGCAGGCTCAACCTATCCCGGAAAACCAAGGCGTTTTCCGGGGCCCGGAAGTTGAAAGCGGGGTCTCCATGGGGAAGAACGGAGCAAGTTTTCATGGGGTGCTAGCTGAGCTGCGAAGGAGGTGCAGTGTTAATTTATGGAAAGTGACTTATTGTCAGCCGAAGACGTAGGTAAGATATTGGGGCTGAGCAGAACCACAGTACAAAGGTGGTGTCATCAGGGGAAACTCCCCGCAGCGAAGATTGGAAAATCATATCGGATCAGGAAAGAAGATCTGGATAGATGGTATGAAGAGAAGCTTTCAGAGCACACAGTTTTCAGGTAACAAAAAGAAAGGGGGTGGGTCCAATGCACCTAATTATTCAAGGCATAACTTCTGATGCACAGAGGGTGCCTAACTTGAAATTTATTTATCAACTCTTGGATTCCTATCCTACACAAATTGGGATGCACAAGGTTTCTTCTCCTCAGGTATCGCAATATCAGATTCAAAGAAGCAAGCAATCAGTTATCTCCGGGTTTGTTCTCCTCGCCGAAAGTCACATCAGTATCCACTTTTTCCCCGATCAATCCTATCTCAACATAGACGTTTTCTCTTGCAAGAAATTTGAGCCCCAGAGAGTGCTCCGGGATTTGCAAAGACGATTCCAGCTCCGGGAAGTCAAGACTTACCTTCTCGACCGTCCCCCATCGGTTTTGAGTATACCGGAAGGAGGATATCCCGATGCACCTCATAGTTGATGGGTTCGTGAGCAGACGCCAGATTTTGGAGGACGAGGAAAGCATTTACAAGTTCTTGGATGAATACCCGGGACAAATTGGAATGACCAAGATCTCACCCCCTCAGGTGTTCCGCTATGTCGGAACGAAGAAAGAGGACTGGGGTGTGTCGGGATTTGTCTTTATCGCTGAGAGTCACTTGAGCATTCATACCTTTGTGGAGCGTTCCTTCGTTAATGTGGATATCTTCTCGTGCAAGGACTTCAACGCTGACCGGGTGATCCAGGATCTAAAGTCGTGGTTGAAATTCACCGCATTCAGGAGTCAACTGATTGATCGAGGTTGGGAATCGCTGGCTCGAGAAGAACCGGCAGAAGTGGAATCGCTCCCCCGCAGTAAATGAGAATGGAGGATCTTGTCAGCTGGCAAGGGCCTGAGCGGATAAGTGCTTTTCGAATTATTGCCTCTTAATTAGGTTGCGCCCTTCCTCAAAAACCTTCAAGTTCTTCTTTAGAGCCTCCTCCTTGCCAGCAAAGGTCTTTTCCAATTCCGCGTGAATAAGCTCTGGGGGGATGGCTTTGGTTAGCTCGACGAAGGCTCCCAGGAGGATCAGATTAGCACCCTGGCTAACGCCGACAATGTGGATGGCGGTTTCGATAGCCGGAACCTTAACCACCTTGATATCTTCCCTCTCTGGCTCAACTTCTAGTCCTGCACTTTCAACAATGGCTGTTCCACCGGAGCGCACCCGGCCTTCAAAATCCTTGAACTGTGCTGATTCGGCCACGATCACTACGGTAGCCTGTGGCAACAGCGGTGAGGCGATTTCCTCATCAGAGTAGATAACGGTGCACTCGACGAGCCCTCCCCGCTTGGAAATGGCATAGGAGGGGAACCAGGTTACATTTTTGTACCTGGTCATAGCTGCCGAAGCGAGCAAAAGTCCAGAAGTAAGTATGCCGCTCCCACCAAGCCCAGTCATTATCACTTCACCTCTAGTTGATGATATTCGTTCCACTAGAATCACTCCTGAGCATTCAATTTGTGCCTTAGGGTCTCATTCAATTCTATCCGTGTTCTTGAACTCGCCCAGCGGGAACTCGGGAATCATTTTTTCCTCTATCCACTTCAGAGAATCTAAGGGCGACATGCGCCAGTTGGAGGGACAAGCCGAGAGAACCTCCACAAAACTCAGGCCGAGTCCCTTCATCTGTTTCTCAAAGGCCGTCTTTATGTAATTCCTGGTGAGCTGGTAGTTATAGGGGTTATTGCAGGCGCCTCGGGCGGAATAGACGACTCCTTTAAAGGTGGCTATTAGCTCAGCAGCGTGGGTGGGGAAGCCAGCACTGGCCGGGTCTCGTCCCTCCGGGGTAGTAGTGGTCCTCTGACCCAGTAGGCTGGTAGGGGCCATCTGTCCACCGGTGGTTCCATAGACGGCGTTATTTAACATGATAAGGGTAATCTTCTCGGCCCGGGTCAGGGCACCTAGCAGGGGATCAGCGCCAATGGAGAGCAAGTCACCGTCACCTTGCACGGTAAATACCAGGTTATCGGGATAGACATGCTTGATAGCCGTAGCCATATCTGGAGGACGACCGTGTGGGCCATTAACAGCGTCAATGTCCAACATGCCGACCAAAAAGGAGCTGCACCCGATGCCAAAGACGCCGATAGCCCTATCGCCCATGCCCAGCTCCTCCAGAGCCTCGGCCACGGCCCGGGCAACGAGCGGTTGGTGGCAGCCGGGGCAGTAGACGAAGGCCGCGGTCTGTGGCACCAGCAATTTTGGCCTTCCAGCAACCATTTCCCTGATCACAGCTTTACCTTCCTGGCTCATATCCTTTAGTCTCCTGTGCGGCGTACATCTCCAGAATTTTAGCCAACACCTTGTCCGGCAAAATCATGCCCCCATCGGTGGGGATATGCCGGTCGAGTATGCTCACCAGCTGGACCTCACCCCGACCCTCTACGGCGAACCTGACATCCTCGACCATTTGTCCCAAGGAGTCCTCTACTACCAAGAATTGAGCTCCCTGATGGGCCTTTTCTCGGATTGCTTCGTAGGGGAAGGGCCAGAGGGTAATCGGCCGAATCAGCCCGGCTTTTATGTTTTGAGCCCGTGATAGGTTGACTGCCTCTTTAGCTACCCGCGCTGTGTACCCAAAGGCGACCAGAATTAGCGTGGCATCTTCCATCCTATAGCTCTCGTACCGGACCTCTGATTCCTGCATCTGCCTTATCTTCTGACTCAGCCTCCGCAGCAGGGTCACATAGTCGGGATCCCGGCCAAAGAGGTCGGAAGAGTGTTCCACAATCCGACGTCTCCCATCCTTATGCCCCGCCTTACCCTTTACTGCCCAGTCCTTATTCGGCACGGGGCCGAAATCAATCTCTCTAACCTCAACTATCTCCCGCAGTCGCCCTATAATGGCATCCGATAAGATCACGACTGGGTTGCGATACTTATCAGCTAGGTAAAAAGCGAGCTGAGTCAGGTCACAGCACTCCTGTGAGGATGCTGGGGCAAGGACGATATTACGGTAGTCGCCATGACCTCCCCCCCGGGTACACTGGAAATAGTCCTGCTGGGCATGCCGGATGGGCCCGCCCCCTGGCCCTCCCCGCTGCACATCGACCACCACGCAGGGAAGTTCAGCATTGGCCATGTGCGACATCGTCTCCTGCATGAGGGACCAGCCAGGCCCTGAGGTTGAGGTCATAACTCTAGCTCCGGCTGCCGCAGCTCCATATACCATGTTTATTGAGCCCAGTTCGCTTTGTGATTGAACAAAGACTCTTCCCGCCCGGGGAAACTCGCGGGCAAACCACTCGGTTATCTCATTTTGGGGAGTTATAGGATAGCCGAAAAACGCTTGGCAACCGGCGATCTTCGCTCCCCAGCCGATCGCTTCATTGCCTTCGATAAACATTCGTTCAGCCATATAACCGCCTCGGCTACCTGTGTGCCTTACTGGCTTATACTTAAATATACCTCAATCGCTGCCCTGGGGCAAAGCATAGCGCAGAAGCCGCAGGTATTGCATTCCTCAGGTTTGATAAAAGAGGGCAGCAGGTATCCTTGGGGGGTAAACCTCTCACCTGTGACGATGAGACATCCCCTGGGGCAGAATTTCACACAGTAACCACACCCCTGACATTCTGTCTCATTGATAACCACCTCTGGCCTCACCATTGCTTTGGCCCCACCTTCACTTACTCTGCGGAAAGGTCACCGATGAGATATTAAGCCTCAAGTGGCATTTGAGGCAGCGCTTGGCCTCCTCAATTGCCTGCTCCTGATCAAAGCCAAGCTCAACTTCAGGGAAGTCACCCGGGCGATGTGGGGGAACCTGCCACGGAGTTCGTTCCGATGGCCGCTCAGCAAATACCTCCTCTGGCTGCTCTGCCAGCAGCCATCCCCTCTCGACAGCGTGCCGCCGCTTAAATCTTTCCAGCCTCAGGTCAACGGCTAGGGTAGGCACTGGCAAGCGATGCCGATGGGCGAAATCTCCATCACGCCCCAGCCAAGGGCTCAATTCCTCGCTCGGAGCCAGGGTTTCCTCAATAGTTCCTTCACCCCCTAGGTACCTGTCTATCGAGGCTGCTGCTCGTCTTCCGGCAGCTATAGCCTCAATGACAGAAGCTGGCCCCGTCACCACGTCACCCCCGGCAAAGACGCCCTGTCTGGCGGTGGCCAGCGTATCAAGGTTGACTTGAATGGTGCTGTCCCCGCTGAGTGGCAGACCAAACTGCTCTGGAATCGAAGGCCGCTGCCCCAGGGCCAGGATGATGTTATCGAACTCCAAGGTAAACTCGCTGCCTTTAACTGGTATAGGGCGGCGTCTGCCACTGGCGTCAGGTTCACCCAACAGCATGCGTTGACATTGCAAACCTAGCATTCCGTCCTGCCAGTCAATTTTATGCGGAGCGGTAAGGAAGAGAAAGTTAATGCCCTCCTCAGAGGCGCGCTCAAGTTCTTGGCTGTAGGCAGGCATCTCTGCCCGAGAACGCCGGTAAAGGATGGTCACCTCTTCGGCGCCAAGGCGAAGAGCAGTCCGGGCTGAATCTATAGCTGCATTGCCACCTCCGACGACGGCCACCTTCTTACCCAGCTTGACCTCCAGGCCTAAGTTTATGTCCCTGAGAAAGTGTAAGCAATCCATTACCCCGGGGCTATTTTCGCCCTCAATGCCCAGCCTGACTCCCTGATGGGCCCCCAGGGCCAAGAAGAGGGCGCTATAACCTTGCTGGAAGAGCTCATCCAGCGACTCAACCCTGGTATTTGTTCTTACCTCAACGCCGGCCTCTTTTATTCCCTCAATCTCGGCCTCCAGTATCTCCCGAGGAAGGCGATATTCAGGTATGCCAACCCGCAGCATGCCACCTGGCTGAGGCAGCGCTTCATAAACGGTAACCGAGTGCCCCAGCTTGGTCAGATAATAAGCTGCAGTCAGCCCAGCCGGCCCTGAGCCAATGATGGCTATTCTCTTGCCTGTGGGCGGGCGTACCTTGGAATTTTGCCTCCACAGCCCGGTATCGCGATCGGCAGCGAAGCGCTTCAAAGCCCGGATGGCAATGGGTTCATTTAGCGCCTTCCGTCGGCAGGCTTCCTCGCAGGGGGCAGGGCAAACACGTCCCAGCGTGCCTGGGAAGGGCACCTTCTCCCGGACGATGGCCAGGGCCTCAGCAAATTTTCCTTCAGCAATTAAATTTACATAGCGGGGCACGTCAACCCCTGCTGGGCAGGCAGCTTTGCAGGGAACCAGGGTGGCCTCACGGTCCTCCCGGGGCAGCTCTTTATCGCGCAGCGCCCCACTGGGGCAGACTTCAACGCAGGCACCACAGAACCTGCAGCCGGAATCTTCCAGGGAGCCGGCAAATGGCCTCGGTTCAAGTTTATCATCAGAGGTAATAAACTGAAGGGCACCTACCCCTCTTAATTCCTGGCAAGCCCGGACGCACCGACCGCAAAGAAGGCACAGGTTATGGTCTTGGATAAAGAGGGGCTCATCGGTGACTACTGGCAGCCCACGAGGTCTGTAAGGAGGCAGGTTGTCGGGCACACCAATATAATCGGCCACCTTCCTTAACTCGCAGTTAGGAAAAAGGGGGCAGCAGCGCTCGGCAAGCGGAATACCCTTCCGGCACTCTTGCTGAGGTTCACACTGCTCTCGATACTCGCACGTCAGGCAGATATGGGGATGCTGGCTGAGGATGACCCCGAGGAAATATCGTCGGACTTCCTGGAGCAGCGGGGTATTCGTGTGGACAACCATGCCCTCTCTGGCCGGCGTGATGCAGGCCGAAGGGAAACCTGGCACCCCGTCGATCTCTACGGCACAGAGGCGACAGGAGCCAAAGGGAGATAGGTCAGGGTGGTAACACAGAGTGGGAATGTAAATATTCGCCCTTTGGGCTGCTTCCAGCACAGTTGCCCCTTTTTCCACCTTAACTAGGGAGCCATCGATTTCCAGTGAAACCTCATCCATGCTTTTCGAAACCCGACGCCTTAATTTTGCCCTCGGCCCACATGTTTCTCAGGACCCTTTTCATAACCTTCATAGTTCCTGTCAAAGGCAGCTCATTCACGAATATTACTTGGTCAGGCAGCCACCACTTGGGGAAACTGGAGCGCAGCGGCCTCAGTATATCCTCCTCTGTTACCTTTCCCTTATAATCTTCCTTGAGGACAACGGCTGCCACTGGCCTTTCCTCCCACTTGGGGTTGGGCACGCCAAACACGGCTGCCTGACGAACCACAGGGTTGTCCATAATAGCATTTTCTAAATCCACCGAGGAGATCCACTCACCTCCCGACTTAATTATGTCCTTGATCCGGTCCACAATGTGAAGGTAACCATCCTTGTCTATCACGGCCACATCTCCAGTATGCAACCAGCCATCCTTAAACACTCTGCTGGTGGCTTCAGGATCATTATAGTACTCCTGTGCTGTCCAGAGGCCTCGGACAAGAACCTCTCCCTTCTCCTGGCCATCCCAGGTCACCTCTTTTGCGGTATCTGGGTTTACCACCCGTACTTCCACCCCAGGCATGGGGAGGCCCTGCTGAGTGAGTTTTTCGATGCGCTTCTCCTTAGGCCAGCTCTCCATATGTTTTCTATCGGAGGCCACGGTGTTAGAGAGAACACGCCCTTCTGCTAGGCCATAGGTCCAAAAGCACCTTATTCCCCTTCTATCGAGTGCCTCGATTAAAGCCTTGCTCGGAGCCGTTGCCCCGGAGAAGACCTTTTTCAAACTGCTCAGCTCATATTTTCCCTCTTCCCATTGCTGCAAGGCGAACATTACCACTGCGCTGGCTCCCTGAAAGTAGGTTACCTTTTCCTTCTCCATCAGCTCGAGTTGATCTTCTGGGGAGGGGTGAGGCCCTGGCCAGACAAGCTTCCCACCCACCGTAGCGGTCAATAAGGCAAAGTTGTGTGCATTAACGTGGAATAGGTTTACAGCGGGCATTACTATATCTCCTTCCCGCAGGTCGGCCTGGTCTGGGCTGTTAAGGCCTAGGAGGCTTAGGACTATAGATCGAGGCGACCAGCCTATTCCCTTGGGCAAACCGGTAGTGCCGCCGGTGTAGGTCAACATGACGAGAGAAGTTTCAGGTATATCATCGGGGAACTTGTAAGTGGGTGAAGCCTCATGAAGCAATTCCTCGTAGGAGTAAAGAGGGGAGAACTTTGTTTGAGGAAGCTCTTTTGCTGGGGTCATCACTACATAAGACTCCACGGTTTTTAGCTCGTCGCTTATTCCCTCTAGGAGGGGGATCAGATCCTCATCCACGAACATTACCTTATCTCCTGCCTGATTGATGGTGTAAATCAAGTGCTCTTTACTGTACCTTATATTTATCGGGTGAAACACTGAGCCTATCAAGGGTACGGCGAGTGAGAGTTCACCGTGGCGGTGGGTGTTCCAAGCGAGGGTACCGATTTTATCCCCTTGCTCTACGCCCAGTTTCTTTAAAGCATTGGCCAGGCGACATAGTCGGCCATATTCTTCCCGCCAGGTGCATCTAAAATCTCTACCATGGTGGTCACGACTATAGATGCCCTCCTTATCGTCAAAATACAAGACCCCCCTCATCAGCAGGGGCTTCAGTTGCATCTGGTAGGTCTCCTTTAGATATTCAAAGGGCATTTCACCTCTCTTGACTTTATTCTTGACTTTATTTATTTTGTTGCCCAGCGCACCGAGACCGGGCCATGAACTCCTTGGCTGAATTACACCAACAGGTACTTCTTCCTCACCTCTTCATTGCTCCTTAGCTCCTCGATGCTCCCCTGGTAGCGTATTTGCCCGTTATCTATGATGTAACCCCGGTCACCCAGCCTCAAAGCAGATCTTACATTCTGTTCCGCCAACAGGATGGTTAGCCCTGCCTCCCTCAGCCTTCGTATCTGCTCCTCCAAGGCGTGCACCAGCACGGGTGCCAGCCCTTCAGTGGGCTCATCCAGAAGCAGGAGTTCCGGATTGCCCATCAGAGCCCGGGCGATGGCCAGCATCTTCTGCTCACCCCCGCTGAGGCAGCCACCTTTGCGGGATTCTATCTTTCCAAGGGCGGGGAAAAGCTCATAGACTCTCTCCTTGTTCCACCCTCCATCTCCCGCCGCTCTCCTAGCGGCTATTTCCAGATTTTCCCCGACGGTGAGATCAGCGAAGATCCTTCTATCGTCGGGAACATAGCCTATGCCCTTTCGAGCCAGCAAATAGGGTTCCTTGCCAGTTATTTCTTCCCCTTTGAACCTGACGCTGCCCTGTTTCGGCGGCGTTAAGCCCATGATGCTCTTCAAGGTGGTGGTCTTCCCGGCGCCATTGCGACCCAGAAGGCAAACTACTTCACCTGCCTCAACCTTGAGGGAAACCCCGAACAGAATGTGGCTCAAGCCGTAAAAAGTATGAATCTCCTCCACTTCCAGCATCACTCACCTCCCAGGTAAGCCTCCTGGACCTCCCTATTCCTCCTCACCTCTTCCGGCTTTCCCTGGATAATAGTTCTTCCTTGATGCATAACCATAATGCTCTGAGCAATGGAGAATACCACCTCCATGTCATGTTCGCAAAATAAGATGGTCAGTCCCCGGGTGCTGGCCAAACGCTTGATGAGCTCCATAGTGGCTGAAGTTTCCTCCGGGGACATGCCGGCAGTAGGCTCATCCAGGATCAGTAGTTCCGGCTGGCTGCCCAAAGCTATGGCTATTTCGAGTATTTTCTGGTCGCCATGGGACAGGGAGCCAGCCAAGCTCCCACCTTTGTCCAAGAGGCCCACGCTTTCCAAGATGCCGCTTGTCTCCTTTAGAGCTAATTTTTGCGCCGGGGAGAAGAGGTTGGAGCTCCTCCTTTGTCGGGAGAGCACCGCTACCCGAACGTTCTCAAAGACGGTTAGCCGGTGGAAGATATTAACTATCTGAAATGACCGGGCAATCCCTTTCTTGCAGATCTGGTAGGGAGGCAATCGAGTAATATCCTCTCCTTTGAAGCTAATCCTGCCCCGGTCTGCCTTCAGCTGGCCGGTGATGAGATTAAAGAGAGTAGTTTTTCCAGCACCATTGGGTCCAATAACCGCCACTAACTCACCTTGCCCAACCTTAAGGTTAGCTCCATCTACCGCCTTAAAATCTCCAAATGATTTCTCTACCGCCTCCACATGTAACATTTATTTGCTACCTCTCTGGCCGACCTCTGTGACCGGGGGCTTTAACCTATTCAACAGATAGCCCATTACTCCCTCTGGCAGGAAGAAGAT
>CAZJSO010000036.1:0-8587 GCA_964548795.1 uncultured Dehalococcoidia bacterium
TGTGCTTGGTTATGGGCAGGGTGATCCCGGTGATGTCTATCTCCTGGAAGGCATCTTTCCCAATAAAAGGTCGGGCCACCTGTCCCGTGAGGGCTACAATGGGTGAGGAATCCAGGTAAGCATTGGCGATTCCAGTTACCAAGTTAGTAGCGCCTGGTCCGGAGGTGGCCAGGCAAACTCCCACCTTGCCCGTAGCTCGGGCATACCCGTCAGCCGCATGAGCTGCTCCCTGTTCATGTCGCACTAGTATGTGGCGAATGCTGGGGTATTGAGGCAGGGTGTCGTATAAGGGCAACACTGCCCCACCAGGGAAGCCGAAGACAACCTCTACTCCTTCTTTCACCAGAGACTCACAAAGTACCTGTGCACCGTTTAGCTTCATCATCCCTTCCCCCTCAGTCCTTTCGGAATACAGCCCCCGTGCTGGCTGAAGTTACCTTTTGGGTGTAGCGGCGGAGGTAGCCGGACTTTATCTTTGGCTCAAACGGCGGAACTTTTGCCAGGCGCCGTTCGATCTCGGCTTCCTCTAGCTCCACATCAAGTCGGTGATTAGGGATATCTATTTTTATTAGGTCACCTTGCCTTAGGGCGGCAATGGGCCCTCTGCTCGCAGCCTCAGGGGAGACATGCCCAATTGATGCCCCACGGGTAGCTCCGGAAAATCTCCCATCAGTGATGAGGGCCACCCTGTCATCCAGGCCCATTCCGGCAACGAGAGAAGTAGGGGTCAGCATCTCCGGCATGCCTGGTCCTCCTTTGGGTCCTTCGTAGCGAATGACCACGACCTCTCCTGGCTTTATTTCCCCGGCCATGATTCCTTTAGTAGCCTCATCTTCTGAATTGAAGACCCTAGCTGGACCATGGTATACACGCATTTCAGGCGACACTGCCCCGCTCTTTACCACAGCTCCTTCAGGTGCCAGGTTGCCGAAGAGAACTGTTAATCCTCCACTGGCTGAGTAGGGGTTCTCTCTTGGCCGGATGACATTTGTGTCCTTCACCCTGGCCTGGGCCAGCTCCTCCTCCAGACTAAGCCCGGAGGCTCGCTTGACTTCAAAGTTTAGAAGGTCTTCCAGCTCCTTCATTACTGCGGGAATTCCCCCGGCCTGGTCAAGGTCTTCAATGTGCTGGTTGCTGGCTGGACTAAGCTTGACCAAGTGAGGTACGCTCTGACTTATCTCGTTCAGAGCCGAGAGGGGAAAATCAATCCCTGCTTCAGAAGCGACCGCAGTCAGGTGAAGGACGGAGTTGGTGCTTCCTCCTAGCGCCAAATCCACTATGAAGGCATTACGTAGCGACTTTTGGTTGATGATATCCAGAGGGCAGATGTTCTTCTCCAGTAACTGCATGATCCTCCGGCCAGCTTCCCGGGCGAGCTCTTTCCGTCGGCCGTCCACGGCAGGGATAGTCCCATTACCCGGAAGAGCCATCCCCAGAGCTTCAGTAAGGCAGTTCATGGTATTGGCGGTGAACATGCCGGCGCAGGAGCCTGGCCCAGGGCAGGCATACCTTTCTATGCCATCTAGCTCCTCTCGGCTTAGCTCCCCTTTGGCTATTTTCCCCACCGCTTCGAATACGGTGGCCAGGTCAATGGCCCGTCCTCTCCAGTGTCCTGCCAGCATTGGCCCCCCGCTGATGAATATCGAGGGTAGGTTTAGCCTCACTGCGGCCATAAGCATGCCAGGGACTATCTTGTCGCAGTTGGTAATGAATACCAGGGCATCGAATTGATGCCCTTGGACGACTACCTCCACTGAATCGGCTATGAGCTCCCGGCTAGGCAAGCTGTATCTCATGCCGAGGTGGTTCATGGCCACGCCATCGCAGATGCCAATGGTATTAATCTCAAAGGGAGTTCCCCCAGCATCATGGATTCCTTCCTTGACTGCCTCGGCGAGCGTCCTCAGATGTATGTGTCCAGGAATGATTTCGTTGAAGCTGTTGATTACGCCGATGAAGGGGCGGCTGAGTTCCTCTGTGCCGCATCCTACTGCACGAAGTAGCGAGCGGTGTGGTGCTCGCTCGATTCCCTTTTTCACTAAGTCACTTCTCATGCTCTTCCTCTCGTCAGGTTGCCGGGGCAAAGCTACCCGATATTATGCCACAAAGACTTGGCTATGTAAATGTAAATGGCATCAAGCGGCGGAGGCTGAGGTGGTGAAACTGCAGCTCAGACTACCGGCTCATTTTTGCGATAGACGATGGCTTGGCAACGGGCAATAAGTGTCTCGTCACGGTAGACCTTCATCTCATAAAAGCCCAGCTTTCTGGCAATTCTCACCTCTTGGGCTTCGGCTACCAGTCGGTCACCCGTTCTGGCACTGGAGAGGAGATCAAGGCTGACATTTACGGCATAAGCCTGTTGATTATGAGAGTTCGAGGCGAGAGAAAAGGCCACGTCGGCCAGGGTGAAAATGAAGCCTCCATGGCATACTTGATTAAAGTTCTGGTACTCCTCCTTTACCACCCCTTCGACCTGGGCATAGCCTTCCCGTACCTCTTTGAACTTTATGTCAAGGAAGTTGGCAAAGGGATCCTGCTCGAACTTAGCCATGAGCTGCTCTTTCATGATCCTCCAGTCCTTTCATCCGGTTTTTGGCTTGTTTCAACCTCACGTAGAAATCTTCCAGCGCTGGAGTTTCACAGTACCTCACGTTGGGGAAGAGCCTTGACCTGAGGTCGCGGGAGAGAAGAAAGAGGTCGATGAGGTCGGAGTCCTCCGTGACAACGAAGATCATCTCGCGGGGAAATTCATCGCTCTTTTGGAAAGAAGCCCGCAGAACCTCAACATCTACCCTTAGGCTCTCCTCGCTTTGAAATTCATCGGCCAGGGAGGAAACGAAAGCTTCGGCCTCTTTCTCTGGCTTCCCCTTCTCGATCTGCCCCAGAAGCTGAGCGAAGTGGCTTCTAAGCTTTCCCTTAAGCCTTTCCTCGTAGGTCTCTTCGACCCCCTTCACTGCCCTGCGGCGGTAAAGCTCGAGTCCCTTTTCTGCCAGGGGCAGACCTTTCTCTCCTTTAGCCAGCAAGGGAATGTATTCCTTTACCACATCCCGGGCTAGCGTCTTGCTAAGGAGGCCGGTGTAAGAGTGAAGTGAGCTGCTGACCCAGTCGTCCCTGCGGGGGATGATTTTGCTCCGGCTCTTCAGCTCTTCGACAATGGCCAGGGCATTTTGCCTCTCTTCGCCCCGCTTTTGCAGCTCCTCATATCCCCTCTTCATTTGTTCGAGGCCTCTCCTTTTGCTCTCGCTCTCCTCTTCCTTTTGCTGGACATACTGGTAGGAGAAGAAGGGGATAGAGCTTTCTGCAACCGCCCTCTTCCGTCCCACCAGAATAAAGTCCTCCCCTTCCTCAAAGTTCAATCTGAGCTTTGAAGCAGCTTTCCGACACCAGGCTGAGATGATTTTTAGGTCGTTTCTGCTACCCGGATATTCCCCGGGCAAATCTGGCTCTTCCCTGGCCTCAAGCCTTATCCTCTGAGCATTGGATAAGGCACTGGCCAGTGCTGCCTTAGCTACCTCGAGGTTGTAATTCCGGCGCTCCCTTTCAAGTTCATCTAGGACATGCTGGCCCTCAAGCTTTATGGACTCTTCCCATTCCTCGATGCTTTTCTTTGAGCCCAGTTCCCTCAGCCTTTCCTCGAGGAAAAGCTTTTCCACAAGCTTGGCTGCGTGGGGGTATTTCTTACACTTCTTAGCCTCCTGCAGCCATTCTTTTGTTTTCAGAACCTCTCCGGCTTGGTTTACTTCCTGCTCTAGCTGAGCAATGCGCTCGGGGAGGGTCTCCAACAAGGAGGCCCATTTCTCCGCCTCTCGCATCACCCCCTGAGGACAATAGAAATCGAAGATGTTCAGGAGCTCACGAGGCAGCCTGTTCAAGGCATTGGTATCTAGAACGAAGATGGGGTTTTGTTCCAGCAGGTTCAAGTCGAGCATTTCAACCCCCTTCAAAGCGTTCCTCTAAGAATCTCTTCAGTGCCTGTGGATCATCGGTGATCACAAACACTTCTTGAACGGCTGACGGGCTATAGGCTAGAAGCTTGGCCCCGGTCTTGGTCTCATATTTGAACCGAATCTTGAATCCGGAGCTGGCTCCCTTAGTCGGTCGAATCTCTCCGGGAAAGATTGACCTTACCTCTTCCAGGGGTTCGAGTTCATTCTCCAGGAACCCTCTCAGCCCATGAATCATGCCATGCTTATACTTTATCTTCGAACTTCCCGCCCGGTACTTCATGGCTTACAATCGCTTTTACTTCCTGCACAATTCGGGGCAGTATTTTACCGGTCTTGCCCCGAATCAGGTAATCGGAAATGTGCTCCTGCGTGAGAGGGGTTGCCTCAGCATTTACCTCAATTATTCGAGTGGTGGAATGTCTAGCTTGTCGGGGAAGGGCAGCAAAGGGGTAGACTACCGCTGATGTTCCGCAGATGAGCATCAGGTCGCATCTCAGCGCTTCTTCCTCTGAGCGCTCCAGGACGTCCCTCGGTATTGGCTCCCTGAAGTGAACCACATCGTATTTTAACGGCTGGCCACACTCACAAAGCGGAGGCAAGCTCTCTAAGGAGACCTGTTCCCAATCGAATCTTCGCCCGCATGAGAGACACCTCAGTTTGCGAACGCTTCCATGATATTCCAACACGCATTTCGATCCGGCTTTATGATGCAGTCCGTCAATGTTCTGGGTGATGACGCATTTAAGAATGCCTAGCTCCTCAAGTTCCGCCAGTGCATAGTGGCCGGGATTGGGTTGCGCTTCCCTTATCCTCTGGTAAAACTCACCATACCTCCCACCGATGCCCAGCATCTCCTCCCAGTAGGCTTTGGGATTTTTCAGGAAGAGTTCATATCTCTGGTAAGCTTTGGCCTCAGCTTCCTTATCGGTGGTCCAGAGGCCCTTTGGACCTCTGAAATCGGGAATGCCGGACTCAGTGGAGATGCCAGCCCCAGTGAGGGCAAGGGCATATTTACTGTTCACCAGGTCATTTGCTGCTCTCTGGATCAGATCCTCCATGCCATTATTATGACAAGTTTTGACTTGCTTTGCCACCCTTCTACTTCGCCCTGGTATGCTAAGGGACTTGATTCCAAGCTACACCTGGCATAGACTATAGCTAAGGCGGCCAGTGGACTCAAGGGAGTAAAGGGGTCGAACTACGGAAGACGGAGTTAGGATAGCAGTTCAAGTTCAAGTCCACGCACGCCAGAATGAGGTGGTGAGCCTTGTGGATGGCATTCTGCGGGTGCGGATTGCTGCCGCTCCACTAAAGGGTAAGGCTAACAAGGAGCTTATCGGATTCCTAAGTGAGGTTCTGGGCGTAAGCAAGTCCAGTATCAGGGTGGAGAAAGGTTTAGCTAGCAGAAGGAAGCTCGTGCTTGTTAAGGGGTTACCCAGGACTCAGGTATTGGAAAGACTGCTCGCAAAACAACGGGCATAGGAGGGGAAGTGGAGTGGAAGCTTCCGCCGAAGTCCAAGGTTTATGAGGCCCTGAGCTGTATCGGCAGTGGCCATGTTGAATTTGTGGATCAGACCCGGGCCTTGGTGACCAGCAGTGAGGGTGATAGGGCTTACAAGGTTACCTTTGATTTGGCAACCAATCGGATAAACTCGGATGACAATGGCAGCAAGTGGCAAGGTTATCTGGGCTACCCCTCCATCGCTGTGCTGATGCTCAAGGGGAAGCTTCCCTTTGACAAAGCCTTTAGCGAGGCGCTGCGGGATATAAAGTGGCATACCTTGAACAAGAAATTTAAGCGCAATTACGATTTGGCCATAAAGGAGGCAGAGCAGATCGTAGCGGAGAGAGGCTATATGGTTGCCGAGCTTGGGGAATTTGTGGATAAAGTGATGGAGGAGATAAAATCCAAGAAGTTCCAGAAGCTGGGAACTCGCAAGCGCTGGTAAGTACCTGAAACCTCTCAGAGTTTTTGCTTCTTAACCCAGAGACTCTGCCCATCGGTGATGAACTCCACCACGCCGTTCTTTGAGGTGAGAAAAAGATTTTGCCCTACTCCCTCTCTCAGCCTGGCTACCACTTCGGGGGCAGGGTGACCAAAGGGGTTATCCCGGCCGACGGAGATCACCACCGCTTGGGGGGAGACGGCTGCCAGGAATTCTTCATCTGTCGAACCGGAGGAGCCATAATGGCCTACTTGGAGCACTGTGGACCGTATTTGAAGCTGCTGGCCCAGGAGCACCCTCTCACCTTCCCTCACTAGATCGCTGGTGAGGAGGAAGCTCGCCTTTCCGTAGGATAAACGAAGCACCACCGAGTTGTTATCTGGGTCAGAAGCCATTCCGTGCAGCAGAACCTCGGGCGGATGAAGCACCTGAATCTTCACCCCGTCCCCGAGCTTGATTTGCTGTCCCCGATGAGCGATTGTGCGTTCGGTGCCCTTTTCCCTGACAAGCTTCAGCCACTCCTTATAGGCCGCCGAATCTGATTTGATTCCGCTCTCCAGGACTCTCTCCACCTGGTAGCGCCGCAGGACTTCCAGCAAGCCGGTCAGGTGGCCTTCCCCTGGGTGTGTTAGAACGACCAGGTCCAGGCTGTGGTCCCAGAAGGGAAGCCTTCGGCCCAGCTGAGGGAGAAGGGCTTTCGGGTCTGGTCCTCCGTCAATGAGTATCTGGTGTCTTCTTGGGGTTTGGACAAGTATGGCCTCACCCTGGCCCACGTCGAGGAAGAAAAGGTGGAGTCTCCCATCAGGGAGGGCCAGAGCGGCTGACCAAGTGAGAATAGCTAGGATCAGCAAGGGAAGCAGGATATACTTCAGTGGGACTTGACTGGCAGATTTGGGAAGTTTTCTCAGGCGCATTAGCTTGGGGTGAATTTCCCGTATTCTCCTCCCGCTTTTGGACAGCCAGATGGCCAGGGCGAGGACAGAGTAGTAACCTATGATGAATGGGAGCCCGATTTTGATCGGGGCAGAGGCGAAAGGGATGGCGGAGAACACCTCAGCCACCTTGATAATATAGGTGCCAAAAAGCCAGGCGAGCCAGCCAAAAACTTGGGCCAAGGTTTGGCTCAGCAGGCCGAGGCCGCCGGTAAGGGCCGAGGTAAGGATAACCCCGGGTAGGGCTGGGAGGGCGAAGAAGGAGGCTGGAAGGGACACCAGAGAAATGCGATGGAAGTAGAAGGCGAGCAGTGGTAGGGTGGCCAGAATGGCCCCCAGGGTGAAGGAGAGACTTTCAATAACGAATCTACTGCCCGTTCCCACCTTCTCTGGGCCACCCAAAGCCCTACGCCCCCAAGAGATAAATATGGGGCTGAGGAAGATGAGTCCGGCCATGGCGGCGAAGCTGAGCTGGAAGGAAACCTCTCTCAGGATGAGGGGATTAATCCCAATCATGAGGGCGGCAGCGAGAAGCAAGACTGCCGAGGCACTCTTCTGCCGGCTGAGCCAATCGCCTGAAATCCACATGGTACCCATGATGGCAGCCCGCAGTGCTGAAGGACGCCAGCCGGTGAGTAGGGTATAGAGCCAGATGAGTAGGAGAGCCAACAGGAAGTAGAAAGGGCGGTGCCGTCCAAAAGCCCAGGCCCCCAGGCTTAGGCCTATTCCAGCCACGATGCTGATATGTAATCCGGATATGGCTAACACGTGAGCTATCCCCGAGCGGATGAAGTCCTCTTTGAGGGTTGCAGGAAGGGTGCTTCGTTTGCCGAGAAGGATGGCCTGATTCAGGGAGCTAGCGGGCTCCGCAATGGCAACTTTTAGGACCTGAGATAACCGGCTCTTCAAGCGGTAAATCCAGGCCAGAGCTTTGGCCCCTTTTCCTTCATCAGCGAGTTTCAAATTTTCCGGATAGCAGATGGAGTAAATGCCTTTGCGGGCGAGGTACTCCTGATAATCAAAATCTTCCAGCTTGGGAGGGCTGGCCAGTTTGCCTCTTATCCAGAGCTCATCGCCATAGCGATAATAAGGAAATTCACGGAGTCGAGATAAGCTGGAGGACTGGAGGGGGAATTTAGGGGCGTAGAGAAGACAGGTGCCGGAAACCTTTTGCCACTTCTGCTTCGCCTTCAAAGTTTGGGTTTTCAACCGGATAAGGGTGAAGTGCTCTTTGGGCTCTGGATCGGAATCCACCACGCCTAAGAGCTCCACGGTTCCCTGGCCGTTGTGGAATTGAAGCTGGTTTTGGTCTGGCGGGCGAATTGCTGACCGAAAGCGGAAGATCCCGCCGACGAGGAGAAGAAGGCAGAAAAGTGCCAGAAGAAAGCTTCGATGATGGGGAGAAAGAGCGAGTATGGAAATGAGAACAAGTGCCCCTAAAACAAGGTTTAAGGGGAGTGATAGCACCGAGCTAAGGTAAACTCCAAGTATCCAAGACCCACTGAGGTAGACTAGCCTCATTAGGTTTTGCTCAATAAATCGTGATCAAATCCTTTACCTTCTCAAAGGTAGATTCGGAAATGATTTTGCGCTCTAGAAGCTCTTCCTTATTTTTAAAGGGCCCTTCCTTTTCTCGGGACTCAATGATCTTCCGGGCTGTTTTTGGGCCTATTTTGGGCAGGGCCTCAAGTAGCCAAGCCTCGACGGTGTTGATGCAGTTGAGGGCTCTCCGAGAGGTATTTCTCCTTCAATTCTGATA
>CAZJSO010000036.1:8597-11795 GCA_964548795.1 uncultured Dehalococcoidia bacterium
TCTGGCATTGATGGCCTCCTCCCCCACTTTAAACTGCTAAGATGAATGGGAAACTGAGATTTTCATTGCGCCAAGACCGCCTCAGCGGCGTTTATGTTTATCTTTTGTGGTAGCTCCCCGAGGCGATAAATATGAATACGCTCGCCATCCTTCAGCTTCTGGGCCAGATTTACCGCCTGCCCATCGGCCTCGGGGGTAAAGCCCCCAGCTGCTTCAACCAAGTCGCTCACACGGGACCCCAGGCGAATTTTATACACCCCGGGCTTCACCACTTCACCGCTTATCTGAACTACAACCTCTGGTGGGGGAGAGTTTAGGCTGATCTCTAGGGCCTGCCCAGGGCCAGCCTGGCGCTGGATGAGAAGCAGCCCACCAGCAAGTATGGCCAGAAGCAAAAGGATTAGCAGTGGGAGGCGAAGTTTCTCCATGCCCTGCTTCCTCGGGGCTAAGGCAGGGTAACCTGAGTACCAACGTTGTTAAAGAAGAAGTTTTCTCCCAGCTGCTGGGCCAACATGACGGTCGCACTCAAGCCGGTGCAGTGGGAGGCTCCTACTTTCTTGACGCCCAGCTCCTGTAGGGCAGCGGCAGTTAAGAGAACCCTCTCTTCGGAGGCTACCATGAGATGCATCCCGCCGACCACGGCGTAAATTCGCTCCTCTCCGGTCAACTCTTGAGCATGTTTGAGGGTATTTATGGCTCCGCGGTGGGCACAGCCCAGGATAACCACCAGCCCTTCTTCGGTCTTGATGATCAGGGCCCGGTCATCCCAGAGCTCATCTGGCTGCCAGACATCTCCCTTCCTCACGTAGAGCTGCGGGTCGATGGACTCGAATTCGGCCTTCATCGGTATCTCACCCGTGGTCACTATTTGGTCGGTAAGCCAGACTGGCTCACGGGAAAGGTTGAAAGAAGCGCCCAGGCTCTCCAACTCCTCTCTCGCGAACGGTATGCCGATGTAGCGCTCCGGCCCTTCCTCGGGTCGGGCATATTTGGGAGCCCAGATATCGGGATGGGCAATGACCTCAACCGGTCCAGTCTTGGCCAGGATATCTCTCAGTCCGCCAGTGTGGTCGTAGTGACCGTGGCTAAGGACAATCCGCTCCACCTTCTTTAAATCTATGCCTAGGGCATCGGCATTGTTGGCCGCCGCCACTCCACCTCCGGTGTCCATAAGGATGGTCTCCTCAGCTGTCTCCACCAAGATGCTTAATCCCCACTCGCCGAGGAGACTTCGTTTTGTACTTCCTACTGTGTTTTCACTCAAAGTGGTGAGCTTGATCTGCATTCGAACCTCCTTTCATCTAAGCTCTGGATATTCGGCAGGGTATCCCACGAAGATTGAGCGAGCCGAGTGCTGGTTCATAGGGGGGCTCGCTTCCGGTGAGGACGTTAAGGTTAGATTGACTCCAGCCATAAAGCTCCACAGGGCCTCTCTCGGGGAACCACCAGCCATAGGAGGCCATTACCACACGGGGGTGTAGGGACTCATTTAGGCTGAGTTTCTGTTTTATCTTCCCCTTCGCAGTCTCAATATAGACCCAGTCTCCTTTCTTGAGCCCCAACTCGGCTGCGGTAGAGGGATTCAGTTCTACCAGAGGGTCGGGGTAGGTCTTCCTCAAAGCAGGTATATTTCTCCCGGTGGAGTGATAAAAAGCCATCACTTTGGCATTGGTCAGGAGCAGTGGGTAATCAGGGGAGGGGTTCTCCGTGGGGTCAGCGTACTCGGGTAGGGGGCTGTAGCCCAATTGCTTAAGGCGCTCGGAATATATCTCCACTTTTCCTGAGGTTGTCTGGAACCCCTGCTGCTCGTACTCCCTAGGTTCAGCTTTCACCCGGAGCACTCGTTTTTTCTTGAACTCCTCAAAGGTCAAGCCACTAGGCTGCAGGATGAAGTCTAAAGCCTCTTCCTCATTCTCCCAGAAGTACTTGTTCAGCCCAAGCTGCCGAGCAAGCTGGTTTATGATCTTATAGTCTGACCAGCATTCACCGGGGGGGTCCACTAGCTTGGGATAAGCCAGGGCGAAGCCATCATAGGGGGGATAGGGGGCGATTTCATTGAACTCAAAGTTGGTGGCCACGGGGAAGACTATATCGGCCAGAGCTGCGGAGGGCGTCAAAAAAAGGTCAGCCACGGCCAGGAACTCTAGCTTCATAAGGGCCTGGTAGGTGCGCTGAGCATCGGGATAGGTGAGCAGAGGGTTGGTCCCGAAAAGCAGGGCACCCTTGACAGGGTATGGCTCCGCCTCCAGAATGGCTCGAACAACTGATTGCCGTGGGATCACAGCTGATCTGGTCAGCACTTTAAACTCACCGCCGATCATCTCCTCAGACCTTCGAGGAAACTGGCGCAGGAGCATAAAATGCCCTGGCCGGGTTATGGGGAGTCTCTGGGGCACAATTTCTCCCCCGGGGAGGTCCACGTTTCCGGTGATGGCCTTTAGGATGGAGAGACTCCGAAGGGCCTGGAAGCTATTTATAGTATGATCAAGGGCATTCCCCCACTGAATGATAGCTGGCTTAGTCTGAGCATATAGCTGGGCTACTTGCTCGATTTGCTCTCGCTCTATCCAAGTGACCTCAGCTATTCTTTCCAGGGAATAACGTTGAAGATACTGCTCCAGTTCTTCAAATCCCACTGTCCATTGACGAACGAATTCCTCATCATAAAGTCCTTTCTCGATTACCACCTTAAGCATTCCCAGGGCTAGGGCTCCATCGGTTCCTGGTCGGGGACGAAGCCAGATATCGGCGCGGGAGGCCAGGCTGGTTCTCCGGGGATCCACCACCACAAGCTTGGCCCCCTCATTTAAAGCAGAACGAAGCCGGAAAAAATCCAAGCTTCCGCAGCGGGTCTCAGCGGGGTTATTTCCCCAGAGGATGACGCATCGGGGCAGGCCCTCCGGGTTGGCATAGCAGGTGGAGCCGAAAGTATAAATTGAGGCGAGCTCTCCAGGCAAATGGCAGATGTGGCCCGAGGTGACAACATTAGGCGTGCCGAAAACGCTGGCCAGTCGGTGGGCGAACATCATTTCCAGCCCCTTGGGATGCCCCAGCCCGATAACCACTGAGCGAGGCTCAAACCTGGCCTTGAGTTCATTCAGCTTGTCGGCCGTTAGATTAAGGGCTTCATCCCAGGAGATCCTTCTCCATTTCCCCCCACCTCTTTCTCCCTCCCGCCTGAGTGGATATCGCAGACGA
>CAZJSO010000036.1:11805-12664 GCA_964548795.1 uncultured Dehalococcoidia bacterium
GGTAGAGAACTTGTGGCCAGGCCAATCCCTTAGCGCAGATGCCTTCTCTGCCAGGGGGAGGTTTGGGATCTTCTTCCACTTGGATGAGCCTTCCCCGCTCAATTGTGAGCTTTAGGCTACACCTTCCGTCGCAGAGCCGGCAAAAGGAAAAGCCAGTTTCCCCTTTCTCCATTTCTCGAAAGCTTTTTAGAAGCCTCTATTGCTCAGCGAAGCTACTCGTTCCCAGAATACAGTTCATGCCACGCCGCAGGTGTATCTTCCTCCTCAGATACCTTGAGCCAGATGCGGTAAAGCTTCTCCCCGGTGGCCTCAAAACACCGGAATCCCTGGGAGCTTACCTCCTCGACCTGAACCTCTCCCAGTTCCTTGGCCTGCTCTAGCCAGTTCCGGAAGTGAGCTCCTCCGCCGAAATAGACTTTGACCCAGCGATTTCCTTTCTCATCCACCCTTTCCTGTACCCTCTCCTCCTCGGCCAGCCTTTCTCGGATTGACTTTTCTCGTGCCACAAGCCCTCTCCCTCGGCCACAGGTCTGGGAGGATCAAATGCCCTTCCAGCCCTCCTGCTCAAGCCTGAAAAACAGGGCGCGTTCCTCCGGGCTCATCTCAGCGAAGCTTATCTCGACTTGGAAGCTGGGCTCTACGCTGGCTACGGCTTGACGTAGGCTATGGGCCATGTAGTCTCGGATCTCGACAGGAATTCCCATAAAGGGAAGCATTAGAGTGAGAGCTACCTTCTGGCCTTCGACCTTTACATCCTTTACCATTCCGAGCTCCACCAGCGTGCGATCAATCTCCGGGTGCTTCACCTGCTCAATGGCCTGACGGATGTCATCTTCTGAGATAGTGGAAGTCATTGCCC
>CAZJSO010000037.1:0-12619 GCA_964548795.1 uncultured Dehalococcoidia bacterium
CCTCCAGCGTCTCTCTCGTCTGAGCTTCTATGCTCTCAACCAGTGCTCCCGTTTTGCGATCTCGATAGCCAGGGTAGCCGGACACAAACACGAAGCCCCCAGCTTTGACGGCCGGTGATAAGGGTAGCATCATCTTCTTCGCCCAACTGGGTAAGTTGGCAGGGATCAAGGTTTCCTTCTCCATGATCGAACCTCTTTTTGGCTACCGCTTCGGCGATATGCCACGAGAGATTATGTCAAATGGCCCTCTGGGAAGCGGCTATGTGGGTGCCGAGCCTCCACACCCAGCGAACCAGTTGGTCAAAATCGTAAATCGTTCACCCAGTTTGACCAAACGATGTTAAGCTGGCTTCAACCTATAGAGATCAACAGGTGCGCTCGATAAACTCACTTTGCCTTCTTTCTCGAAGATCAACACATGCCGAAGCCACTTGCTATTGTTCTCCTCCCGATAATCAGTTCTAAGGTGTGCCCCCCTGCTCTCTTCCCTCATTAACGCCGCTTGGCAGATCATCTCAGCTACAAGAACCATATTGCTCAGCTCAATGGCTGACGTTAGATCCCTAGGATCATTCACTTGGATAGCCTCTGTATGCGGCCGAAGTGAATGAAGCTCCCTTAATGCTTGCTCAAGGCTATTCTTATCTCTAATTATGCCCGCTTGATGCCACATAGTTTCTCTCAGTTGCCGCTGTAATTGCTTTATTGCCCCCTGCCCCTGGCTGCCGCAGAGACTTTGCAGCCTTTCAATCTCTGCATTTGCTTCATCAGGTATAGCTGAATCCACCTCTACCTGGGATGCTCTTTGAGCTGCGTTCTTACCCGCTAAGGCACCGAACACAAAAATATCAGTGAGCGCATTACCAGCGAGTCTATTTGCCCCGTGGATTCCTCCGCAGACCTCTCCAGCCGCGTATAAGCCTGGGACGCTTGTTTCGCATTTGTCATTTATCCGTAGGCCACCCATAAAATGATGGGCCGTGGGGGCTACATAAATCTTCTCCAGCGTCCCTCTGCCCAAGGCACTCAGGTCAGCCAATAGGGCATTCTCGATGCCCCTTCCTTCCAAAATCTCGGTCATCATGACCTGGCTTAGCACATCTCGGGTCATCGATATGGCATCCCTAATCCCCCCTTTCTCCAGTATATCCTCTCCCATTGAATTTCTAAGAGCTCCACCCCGTGGGAGGAACGATTCGTATGGCCAAATTCTCGACCCAAATTCCCCAGTGGCGGTCGGATAGAATTGAACGAATTCCATGTCTTGGAGAACAGCTCCTGCTTTATAAGCCAGGGCATAGCCATCACCAGTGGAACCAGTGGCATTGTCCGTCCGCAGGTAGATCTTACCAGCGCCTCCCGTAGCTAAAATAACCGCTTTGGCTTGGAAAATAAAAAATCCACCTGCTTCATTAAAGCCGAGTGCTCCTACCATCACCCCATTCCGGACAAGCAGACGCGTTATCTGGATTCTCTCCTTAAGCTGGACTCCTAGCTTTGCAGCTTGCTGCCGGAGTGGTTTGGTTAGCTCGATCCCGAGAGCTCTTCGCGCACCGAAAATATGCCTGGGGTAACTATGACCAGCACGGTGTAGAACCCGGAAATTGCTGTCCCTCTTCTTCCTAAAATCGATCCCAAAACTCTGAAGTCTACGCACTTCCCTTTCCGCTCCCTCGACCATTACTTCGACTAGCCTCTGGTCGTTGAGGAAACGTCCGGCGATCAGGGTATCCTTAAAGTGAGCCTCAGGCGTGTCCTTGGGCTCCGTCCAGCTCGCAGCAGCTGCCAGAAGACTCCCAGAAATTGCCGTATTATTGTCGTAGCCTGCTCTCGCCTTGGAGACAAGTAATACCTCGGCGCCGAGATTCCTCGCCTCAATGGCCGCTCTCAGGCCAGCACCCCCTCCTCCGATCACCAGAACCTCAGTTTTGACGATTGTAGGTGAGTTTAAACCTCTCATTCAGTCAGCTCCTGAGCTGATGCACTTCAAGAGAAGCCCCAAGAACAAAGCCTGCGACTGCCCTTCGCCTCACGTATTTTCCCGTGCGCTCTTTGATTGATTTATTTAGAATGCGTGGATTAATTCAAGGCTAGACTTCTGGAATCACACATAACTATCTTAATCCAAGCCACATGGTGCCGTCATCGCTGGCGCTCTATCACTCTGTGCCTCCTGTGAGTGCTACTGATTGCTTACTACACTCTGGCTCGTAAGTCAAGGGCGCAACGTCCGGTAAGTCTTCGGCATAGAATGGCTTCTGTTGACATCGCCCGTATTCAGTAATATATTTCAAATATACAACTTCCCCACTGGACTAGGTGGTAATTTGTAGTGGATACGTTACCCGTCGGCAAACTACCCATTGAACTGGTAGGGAGGCTGATATCTAAAGTTGAGAGAGAGGACAAACAAGTCGTTCTTGGCCCCTCCATCGGTGAGGATGCTGCGATACTAAGGCTCAGCGATAGACTACTGGTAGTTGAGACAGATCCTGTAACTTTTGCCACTGATCTGGTGGGGTGGTACGCAGTTCACATTAATGCGAACGACATTGCAACCAGAGGGGTAAAGCCACGCTGGTTTCTAGCAACGCTTCTTCTGCCCGAGCGGTGCACCTACCAAGACGCTGAGAACGTCTTCAACCAGATCCTTTCAGCGTGTCACTCCCTAGATATCACACTTGTAGGGGGGCACACTGAGATAAGCTATGGACTCCAGCGTCCTATAGTCGTTGGCTGTATGTTGGCTGAGGCCGGGGATCAGCCGATAATAATGACATCCGGAGCTAAGCCAGGTGATGACATTGTGCTCACCAAGGGGATCGCCATAGAGGGGGCAGCTATTCTGGCTCGCCGGGCAGCACGCCAGCTTTTCTCCGCTGGGTTGAGTAAAGACGTAATTGAACGCGCAGCCAACTATCTTTTTTCTCCGGGCATTAGTGTGGTTAAAGAGGCATTGATTGCGCGCTCAGGAGTGCCGGTGAATTGCATGCATGATCCTACTGAGGGTGGGCTGTCTACGGGGCTTTTAGAAATAGCCAGTGCTGCTAAAGTTGGAATCCTAGTAAAAGAAAGTAGCATTCCTGTTCTCGCCGAATGTAAGGTCATTTGTGACAGCCTTAACTTGGACCCTCTGGGATTGTTAGCATCCGGCGCTCTTATTATCACCCTGCCTGCTACGGAGACTCCCAAGCTGTTGGGACTCTTACATCAGGCTGGCATCGAAGCTAATGTCATAGGGGAGATAACAGAACCTGATAAGGGCCTTAAGATATTCACTGAAGCCGGAATGCGGGACTTACCTCGATTTGACCGAGATGAGCTGGCCAGGTTCTTAGAGGCCCAATCCGACGACTAATTAGGTTGTTCGTCCAACCTGAGGAGTTGAGAATTAGAGACCGTGCTCGGGCATAGGTATAGGCTGGATGTCCTCAAAGGGCATCCAGCCTTGCCCTTAGAGAATTAAAGCCGTTTTTGCTTTGGAACCTACACCCGTCGCCTAAAACAACACTTTATGCGATACCGAAGGGCATCTTTTGCTCCCTGAGTCACAATTCATTGAACCTGAAGGGAAATGGTGCTAGAATCGATATCATTTAAGTTAAAGGAGGACGAGGATGTTAAGGATTGAGAAAAGTGTTGTCATTGGAGCACCCCTGGACAAGGTATATGCTTTTGCCATGGACTGGCGAAACCTGGCACGTTATTTCGAGTATATTCATGAGGCCAAGCCGATGACCGAGAAAACCGTAGGGGAGGGAGCCCGACTTGCCCTGAGGATAAAGTTCTTGGGTCGGATGACGGATGTCGAATGGGAAGGGACTGAGCACGTGGAGAACGTGGGCTGGACGTTCGTTGGAACATTCATGGGGAGAAGGGCTGTGAAGCGCTGGCGCTTTGCCCCAGTGGATGACTCCACGCGGGTGACCTTTACCCTGGAGTATGAACCGCGTCCCCTGATTGGGCAGATAATGTATGCGCTTTTGGTTAAGCCACAGTTTGGGAGAATGTGCGAACGGTCATTTCAGAATCTGAAGCGGCTGATAGAGGCGGAAATGGCGACAGGGCCTAAGAGCGGCTAGAAAATCCCGTGGAATCGGAAAGCCTAAAAACTAAGGGCCTCCCTAGATTAACCTATGTTTGGGAGGCCCCTTATTGTTCGCTGGTGGAGACGGGGGAGAGTCGAACTCCCCGTCCAGAGGAAAGCTCCTCAGGATATCCTACAGGCTTAGCTAGCTCTTTTGTCTCACCTGGCTGCCCTCTGCTAGCCGAGTTCAACCAGGCCAGCCGATGGGAACTTGGCAGTCCTTATCGGCGTCGGGACTGTGGCACCCCAGCTCCTCGGCGCCCACACTCTCCCACTGGGGAAGGAGAGTTGGACGTAAGCCTAAATCCTTAGGCTTAGGCAGCAACCATCATTGCGTTGCCAGTTACTTTTTCGCCACCAGTTTTGCGAGGTTGATGGCACCTCGGCCTGCAATCCTGAGCCGACCTTCCCCTGTCGAACCCGCTCGTCCCCTTTTCAACCTTTTGATTTCTTAAGGTGCTTAATGCCTCTTTCTCATTCGCCGGGCCAACTCTCTCTCAGCCTCACGCTCCAGAATGGCCTGGCGTTTATCGTAGAGCTTCTTACCCCTCACCAGCCCTAGCTCTACTTTAGCGATCCCACCTTTAAGATATAGCCTGAGGGGCACTAAAGTCAAGCCCTTCTTCTCCACCGCCGAGCTCAGGCCCAGGATTTCGTCCTTATGGAGCAGAAGTTTGCGGAGCCGGGTAGGCTCGTGATTGTACTTGCCCCCCTGCTGGTAGCGAGCGATGTGGGCCCCCGCCAGCCAAAGTTCGCCCTTTTCCGGCCGGGCGTAGGCATCGCGAAGGCTCACCCTGCCCTGCCTAATTGATTTTATCTCCGTGCCGGTAAGCACTAGGCCGGCCTCATATGTATCTTCAATATGGTAGTCGTGATAGGCCTTGCGATTGACAGAGATGGTCTTTATGGCTTTCATTTTATGCTTCAGCTAGCTCGCCAAACTCGTACAGAATGCTGGCGGCGGTCACCAGGCCCGCGGTCTCGGCTCGCAGAGTGCGACGTCCCAGGCCGACGGTTGTCATGCCCTGACTGCGAGCAAATTCCACCTCCCGCTGGGAGAAGCCTCCTTCCGGGCCGACAAAAATGCTAAACCTGGCCTCCTGTCTCAAGTCCTGTAGGCAAGCCCTCAGTCCCCTCTCCCTCTCCCCTTCCCAGGCTAGCAAACAAGACCCCTGAGCCGACTTACAGGCTTCCTCGAAGAGAACCGGCGGCTGGAGGAAGGGAATTTTGGCTCGCCCGCACTGTTCAGCCGCCTCCCGGGTAATTCTTCGCCAGCGCTCCAGCTTCGATTCCCCCGGCTCGCTCGAGATGCAACGTTCACACCTAAGAGGGACAAAGCCAGTTACCCCCACTTCAGTACATTTCTGAAGCAAGAACTCAAAGTTTTCACCTTTTAATAGGGCTTGGTAAAGAACGATCTCGACCCTTGGCTCTCCAAGGCCTGGGGATTTGCTGATTATGCTCCCCTCAGCATGGTCTTTTACCAGGTTTTCAAGCCTGACCCGGTATTCCAGGCCGCTGTTATCCAGAAGCATGATCTCATCACCTGCCTTTAGCCTCAGCACGTTGCGGACTTGATGGACTATTCCTCCCCTGATGATTGCCCGCTGCTCGGTAATCCAATCGGGGGGGACGAAGAAGCGATGCATGATTACGGCATAGGCGAAGTAGGCCTTCTTACCTAATCTCGGCCAGGACTTCCGGCCTTTTTGGAGGGGCTTTTGGGTCTCCAGGTAGAGCTATCTGAACTAAGGCTTTGAGCTAGCTCTTGGAGCAGCTCCTTTTGGCGTTCATTAAGTCGGATGGGGGTAACCACACGAACCTTGACCAACTGGTCACCCCGCCCGTCCTTGTGCAAGCGGGGCACCCCTTTCCCCTTCAGGCGAAATATCCTTCCTGTTTGCACCCCAGGGGGTATGCGAAGGGTAAGGTGACCATTTAGAGTAGGCACATCAACCTCACCACCCAAAGCGGCCTGAGCGAAATTTAAGGGCAATTCGTACAGGATATCATGGCCGTCACGTTTGAAGAACTCGTGCTCCTTTACGGAAAGGCTAATACAAAGGTCACCCGGAGAACCTCCGTGAAGCCCGTGGTTGCCCTCCCCACTAAGCCTGATGATGCCACCATGGTCCACCCCGGCGGGGACCTTAACTACAACTCTCCGGGTTACCCTTTCCCTCCCCGTTCCCTGGCACCTTTGGCAGGGCTGAGCGACGATATAGCCTTCTCCACCACAATATTCGCAAGAGGTCACGTTGGTAAAGGGGCCAAAGAAGCTAGAAAGGTAATGGCGAACCTCTCCGGTGCCGTCGCAATTAGGGCATTTTATCGGCTCGTTGCCGGGTTCGTTCCCTGTCCCGTGGCAGGCAGGGCAGATCTCCGTCCGCTCGATCTCCAACACCTTTTCGCAGCCAAAAGCTGCTTCCTCAAAGGAAAGAGAAAGGTTATACCTCAGGTCAGAGCCTTTAACCCGAGCGCGGTTTCTCCGGTTTGCCCGCCCAAAGAAAGCTTCGAAGACATCTCCCAGGCCTCCAAGGTCAAAGCCCTCAAAGTTTCTCCCCAGCCCCTGGTTGCCTAAAGTCGTAGAGCGATCATAGGCTGCCCTTCGCTGGCTATCGCTTAGTACTTCAAAAGCCTCGTTGATCTCCTTGAATCGCTCCTCAGCACCGAGGTTCTTGTTGTGGTCAGGGTGATACCGGAAGGCAAGGCGACGATAAGCTCGCTTAATCTCCTCCTCCGTTGCCCCTCGGCGTATGCCCAGGACCTGGTAATAATCCCGCTTGAGGGCCATAGTGTTCCCCCACAACACTCCCCTTAATTATAAAACTTTTACTAATCGCCACACAAGGAAGCGTCGCTGCAACCTGAAGAGGAAGCCTTTAACCTCTCTCGGTTATTTTATCGCTGAGCCAAAGGTCTAGTCTCAGCGAAGGGGAGCGGCTGAGCAAAATCAACACTGCCATAGCCAGCATTATTATGTCAATTATCAGGGCGAACTGGTAAGACAAGACGTACATCGTTCCAAAGCAAGCCGGGCACTCTTTATGTGCTCCGATTGCTCCATGGAACAAGGCAGCATTGGCGCCGATGAAGCTGAGGATTATGAGCAAACAGGCCAGACCGCAAACTCGGGGAAACAAGCCCAACATCAACCCACTACCCAACAGAAGCTCTAGCCAGGGGAGCAGCAACATGTAAATCTTCGCCACTTTATAGGGGAGCCAGATGAAGATACCAGCGTAGATATCTACAATCTCGGCCTTGGCAGGGCCAGTAACGGGGAAGGCCAGCTTGCCCACAGCCGAGGTAATTAGGATGCCTCCTAAGGCTAGCCTTAACAAGGGAATCAAGTAAGGGCCATCAATTACCCGACGCATTTTCTCTGGAGAAGCCGGGGCAGTCCTAGCAAGTCATATTATTCTAGCTGTACCTCTGTCTCAGTTCGACTTTCCGGATTTTGCCACTCGCCGTCTTAGGCAAGCTAGATATGAAGTCCACCGAGCTCGGCACCTGGTAATTCTCCAACCTCCCCTTACACCACTCAATTAGCTCCTCCTCCGTGGCCCTCCTCCCCACCTTCAGAACCACCACCGCCTTTATGGCTTCCCCCAGCTCCTCATCCGGCACTCCTATCACCGCCACCTCCGAAACGGCTGGATGCATTGAAATTACATTCTCTATCTGGGGGGAGTAGATTGCCCGGCCACCACTGCTGATAACATCCTTCTTCCTGCCCGTGATGTAGTAGTAACCTTCCTCATCCTTGAAGGCGAGATCACCCGTGTGCAGGTAACCTCCCTCAAGGGCCTTGGCAGTGGCCTCAGGCATACCCCAGTACCCCTTCATCACATTGTCGCCCCGGACCAGTATCTCCCCCACCTGCCCCGGGGCGCAGTCCTGACCCTCCTCATCGATCAGCCTCACCTCAACGTGGATCATTTCCTTACCGCAGGAGCCTGGTCGTTTTACCTCCTCCCAGGGACCCTCAATCAGCGGAGGCATTATAACCGTGGAGGTGGCTTCAGTTAAGCCATAGATAGGGATAGCGACGTCTCCAAAGACTTCCGCCACTCGACGCTGTACGGCCTCAGGCAATAGTGCGCCGCCATAGACTATCAATCGCACGCTGCTGAGATCATATTTACCGACCTCCGGATGGTTGACTACCGGAGCCAACGTGGGGGAAATACAAAAGATGGTGGTGACCTTCTCGCGCTCAATAGTCTTCAGGAAGAGCTCGGGGTTCGGGTTCTCCAGCGAGACAACCGTGCTGCCCACGTAGAAATGGCAGCGCATATACCACATGAATCCCATATAGAACATGGGTAAAGGGTTTAAATGCACATCGGTACGTTTTATGGGATAACTGCTGAGTATGGTATTCACCGTGTCTGAGATCAAGTTCTTGTGAGTTAGCATTACACCCTTTGGTGGCCCAGTAGTGCCGCTGGTATACATCAAAGCGGCTACGTCATCGTCGTCAACGGGCACCTGTGGCTCTTCGGGGGAGGACTCGGAGAGAAGTTCTTCATAGGGGCTTGCTTCCCCGGGCCGCCCCATAGCAAGATAGTTCTCCACCGTTCTCAGTTTTGAGCGCAAGGAGCTGATTACCTCCTGATAATTCTGGCTAAAGATAAAGGTATTGGCACCTGAATCGTTTACGATATAGGCTACTCCTTCGGCATCCAGTGTAGTGTTCAAAGGTACTATTATCAGGCCATCTTTGGCAGCAGCAAAGTACGCCTCAACATACTGAGGACAGTTATCTGCCAGGACAGCCACTCGGTCGCCCTTTCTGACCCTCAAGCTTAGCAAACCGTTTGCCAGCCGGTTTGCTCGCAGATTGAGATCCAGGAAACTGGCCCGGGCATCGTTACAGACCAAAGCTAATTTATGAGGGAATTTCAACGCATTTAATCGCAGTATATCCCCTAGAAGCATCTCACCTCCCCTATTTTATGTAAAATAACCCTAGTTGTATTTCTCCTTTAGCAGGGCCTTTCGGATTTTGCCACTGGGGGTTTTGGGCAAGCTAGATATGAAGTCCACCGAGCTCGGCACCTGGTAATTCTCCAACCTCCCCTTACACCACTCAATTAGCTCCTCCTCCGTGGCCCTCCTCCCCACCTTCAGAACCACCACCGCCTTTATGGCTTCCCCCAGCTCCTCATCCGGCACTCCTATCACCGCCACCTCCGAAACGGCTGGATGCATTGAAATTACATTCTCTATCTGGGGGGAGTAGATTGCCCGGCCACCACTGCTGATAACATCCTTCTTCCTGCCCGTGATGTAGTAGTAACCTTCCTCATCCTTGAAGGCGAGATCACCCGTGTGCAGGTAACCTCCCTCAAGGGCCTTGGCAGTGGCCTCAGGCATACCCCAGTACCCCTTCATCACATTGTCGCCCCGGACCAGTATCTCCCCCACCTGCCCCGGGGCGCAGTCCTGACCCTCCTCATCGATCAGCCTCACCTCAACCCCGAGCACCTCCTTACCGCAGGAGCCTGGTCGCTTTACCTCCTCCCAGGGACCCTCCATGAGCGGAGGCATTATGACTCCGCCGGTGGCCTCGGTCAAGGCATAAACCTGGATGATGATGTCTCCAAAAATTCGCTTCATTCGCTGGTACAGACCTTCAGGAAGAGGAGCGCCCGAGTAAACCATTACCCGCATACTGCTCACATCGTACCGGTTAATCTCAGGGTAATCAATTATAGGAACCATCATGGGGGGGACGAAGCAGGAGGTGGTCACTTTTTCCCTCTGTATGGTTTCTAGAACCAGCTCTGGGTCAGGCTTCTCCACCAGAACGTTGGTGCCTCCGATGTAGAAGCAGCATCTCATGTGCCAGAGGCCACCTACGTGAAACAGAGGCAACAGACTCAAATGGATATCCTTCCTACTGATGGGAAAGCACGTCAGCAAGGTGCTTAAAGTATCAGAGATCAGGTTCTTGTGGCTGAGCATTACGCCTTTTGGTGGCCCAGTAGTGCCGCTGGTGTATAAAATCCAGGCGGTGTCGTCCTCACTGACTGCCACTTGGGGTTCATCTGGTGTATGTTCAGAGAGGAGATCCTCGTAGGCTTCCTGCCCCTCCAGGGCTTGTCCCAGAACAATAAAGTTCCTGACTGTCTTCAGCTCACGGCGCAGGGAATCAACCACCTCCGAATAATTATCGCTGAAGATGAGGGTATTGGCACCAGAGTCATTAATGATATAGGCTAGCCCATCGACATCGAGGTTAGTATTTAGCGGTACGATGGGCAGGCCATCCTTAGCCGTGGCGAAATAAATCTCCACGTACTGGGAACAATTATTCGCCAGCACAGCTACCCTATCCCCCTTCTCCAGGCCCAGACCGAGTAGGGCCTTCGCCAGCCGGTTCGTGCGCTGGTTGAGCTCCAAGTAGCTCAGTCTCGTATCCTGGTAAACTAGAGCTGTTTTGTGAGGAAGCTTCTTGGCATTCTGCCCCAGAATGTCCCCAAAGATCATCTCTGCCCCCTTTGACTTTAAGATTCGTGAAACACGTTTAGAATTGGCGAGGACTATGAGATTGAGGGTAAATTTCCCAAGGTCAGGTAGCGGGTATTCTCACTGACCGGCCCAACTTTTACTTCCACGTTCTCTGGTCTGATATCGTCTCGTGCTTCTCGGGAATGGTTCCCGGGGGCACAAATTCTACCCGATCCGGCCTGACCCGGCATACCTGGGGGAATCTCTTCGCCAAGCTGTCTGCCAGCTTGGCTTTGTCTACGGACTCATCCTTAAGTTCGACCTTAAAGACCAGTTCGTCCCTCTCCCCCCGGCGGCCAACTATTATCTGGTAGCGGGAGATTTGATCAAATTCGGAGAATGCCTGCTCTGCTTGCTTGGCCACCACGAACATACCTCTCACCTTGACCGCATCGGCAGCTCGGCCAACAATTCCCGTAAGCCGATAGGAGGTTCTACCACAGGAGCAAGGCTCGGTGATGTAGGAGGACATATCACCGGTACCAAAGCGTATTAGGCCCCAAGTTTTATTGTGGAGAGGGGTAGCCACTACCTCGCCCACCTCGCCAGGAGGCAGTTGCTTACCCGTCTGGGGATCTACTATCTCGATGAGGTATTCATCCATGAAATGCATGCCGGACTTTTGACTGCATTCATAGGCCACACAGCCGCCGAGCTCGGTGACCGAATAACACTGAAACGTGGTGATGCCATACTCGTCCTCAAGCGTCTTCCTCAGTGAGGGGGGGAGCATCTCGCCGGTAAACCAGGCACGCCTTAAGGTGAAATCCTGGCGAAAATTATAACCCATCTCCTCAGCCCTCTTAATGATGGCCATCAAGAAACTGGGCATTCCCGCATATGCAGTAACTTTTAGATCGAGCATGGTTCTTATTTGAGCATCGGTATTTCCCACGCCAGTGGGGATGACTGTTGCCCCACAAGCCCTTATTCCCTCGTGGAAGAGCATCCCAGCCGGAGACATGTGATAGGTAGGGGTATTTATCACTACATCACCTTTTCTAAACCCGGCGGCATAGAATGTCTTACCGAACCAGCTTATGGCCTCCGCGTGATGGGGCCCATAAATAGGACCCGGGGTAATAAAGACTCGCTCGACCTCCTCGGGGGGGATGGTCAGAAAGCCGCCATAGGGTGGCCTAGACTTTTGTAGCTCTATAAGGTCGACTTTCCTAGTAATGGGAATCTTCTCCAGATCTTTTGGGGTGAGAATTTGAGCGGGGTTTACCCCTGCCTGATCAAGAATTTCCTTCGCTGAAGGCGACTTTCGGTAGGCACGCTCAATAGCTTCTCTTAGCTTTTGACTCTGGTATTTCTCTCGCTCCTCTGGAGACATCGTCTCCAATTCGTCAAAAAAGTCACCTTGCTTAGCCTCGGCTATCATAACCACCTCTTTCTTCGCTTATAGTGCTTCACTTCCCGGTAGCTCTTCTTCTGCCCCACCGCTGAGAGTCCCATATAGAATTCCTTCACATCCTCGTTATTCCGGAGAAAGTCAGCCGTGCCATCGAGGACAGCCCGGCCATTCTCCATGATGTAGCCATAGTCGCAGACGGTAAGGGCGATACGGACATTCTGCTCTACTAGAAGGATGGAGGTCTTCATTTCTTTATTGAAGCGGTCAATGATGTTATAGATTTCTTCCACCAAGAGCGGTGCCAGGCCCAGCGATGGCTCATCCAGCAGCATGAGCCTGGGGGCAGCCATCATCGCTCGGCCGATGACCAGCATCTGTTGCTCGCCGCCGGAGAGGTAACCAGCTACGTTATGCTTCACATCGACCAGGCGAGGGAAGTAATGATAAACCATCTCTAAGTCCCTTCTGACAGCAGCTCGGTCGGAGCGGGTGTAAGCGCCCACAAGCAAGTTTTCCTCAGTAGTCTCATGTTCAAACACCCTCCTCCCCTCCAGCGCCTGGACGATGCCTAGCTTCGATATTTCCTGGGCGCTTTTCTTATCTATCCTTACGCCATTCCACACAATGCTGCCATCGGTCACCTCTCCCTCCTCCAC
>CAZJSO010000038.1:0-12088 GCA_964548795.1 uncultured Dehalococcoidia bacterium
GCTCAATGACCGTGCCCGGGGTGACCACCCGCACCACATCCCGCTCCACCAGCCCTTTCCCTTTTTGCGGCCCGCTCAGCTGCTCACAGATGGCCACCTTGTAGCCCTTGCGGATAAGCCTGGCGAGGTAGGAATCGAGGGCATGGTGAGGTATCCCCGCCATGGGGAAGCGTTGCCCCCGGCCCATCTCACGGGAGGTAAGCACGATCTCCAGCTCTTGGGAGACCAGCTTGGCGTCCTCCTCGAAGGTCTCGTAGAAATCTCCCAGGCGGAAGAAGACGATAGCCTCGGGATAACTTCGCTTTATCCGCAGGTACTGGCGTCTAACGGGGGTGCTCTTCTCCTTCGGCATTGGCATTCGGGCTTGCTTGATTATAGAATTGCCAGGCTGTGCCTATCAAGTCCTTTCACAAGTGAGGTTCCAAGGAAAAGCCCCCGCCGAAGGCGGAGGCTTTCGAATAGGCCTGAGGGCAGGTCTCCCTATCCTCGAAGATAAGCGTCCATATCAGCAGCAGCACGCTTGCCAGCGCCCATGGCACTGATGACTGTAGCGGCACCAGTAACTATGTCCCCGCCAGCCCAGACTCCCGGCTTGGTGGTCTTGCCAGTTTCCTCATCAGCGGCGATGGTACCCCACCTGGTGGTCTCCAACCCGGGGGTGCTGCGGGGGAGAAGAGGATTGGCCCTGGTTCCCAGAGCGGGAATAACTGTATCAATTTCCAAGATGTATTCTGATCCCGGCTTCGGGATGGGGCGGCGCCGGCCGCTCTCATCTGGTTCCCCCAGCTCCATCTTGATGCATTCCATGGCCTTAACCCAGCCATGTTCATCACCTATAAACCGAGTGGGATTGGTCAGGAGCTTGAAGATAACCCCCTCCTCTTTGGCGTTCTCACGCTCCTCGAGCCTGGCAGGCATTTCAGCTTCTGACCGGCGATAAATTATATAAACCTCCTCAGCTCCCAGCCTGAGAGAGCATCTAGAAGCATCCATGGCTACATTGCCACCTCCCACCACTGCCACCCGGCGTCCTATCTTGATTGGCGTGTCATAATCTGGGAAAAGGTAGGCCTTCATGAGGTTGATTCGAGTGAGGTACTCGTTAGCAGAGTAGATGCCGTTTAAGTTCTCGCCAGGAAGGTTCAGGAACATCGGCGCTCCGGCCCCAATGCCCAGGAAGAGCGCGTCGTAGCCGTTTTGAAGCAACTCGTCAACCTGGATTAGCCGGCCTACTACTGAGTCCAGCTTTATTTCCACACCCAGAGACTCTACATATTCGATCTCTGCCTGGACAATACGCTTGGGCATCCTAAATTCTGGGATGCCGTACATCAGGACACCGCCGGCAACGTGAAAAGCCTCAAAAATGGTAACCTCGTGCCCCAGCCGGGCCAAGTCAGCTGCGCAGGTAAGCCCAGCCGGGCCAGACCCCACCACGGCCACTCGCTTACCGGTGGGCTTGGGAAGCTCCACCTTAAAGACGCCAGACTCCTCCGGATTCTCCCGGGCCCAGTCGGCGACGAACCTCTCCAAGCGTCCAATAGCTATGGGAGCACCTTTTTTGGCCAGAGCGCACCTGCCCTCACACTGGCTCTCCTGAGGACAGACCCGCCCACAGATGGCCGGAAGGCTGTTGGTGCTCCAGATGGTTTTAGCCGCCCGGGGGAGATCTCCCTCGGCCACCGCCTTAACAAATTCGGGGATCCTCACGTTCACCGGGCAGCCTTGAACGCAGAGAGGTTTCGGACATTGCAAGCAGCGGCTGGCTTCTTCTCTGGCCTGCTCCTCGGTATAGCCCAGGGCCACCTCATTGAAGTTGTGTCTTCTTACTTCCGGGGACTGTTTAGGGATGGGAACTCGGTTTAAGTTTATCTTTTTCTTCTCTGTCATTCGCTCCCTCCTTCGATTCTCCCAGGCCTACTTTCTGGCCAAAGTTTCCTGCAGCGTAGTATCCATCAGCTTGTGCCAGTTTTCTCGCTCCCAGAGGTTGAGCGAGCGGTTCTCCTCGGTGAGGAACCGGCGCTGTCTTAGGATAAGGAGGTCCCAGTTAACCTCATGGCCATCGAATTCCGGACCATCAACACAGGCGAACTTGGTCTGTCCCCCTACCTCCACCCGGCAGGAGCCACACATGCCTGTCCCGTCAACCATGAGCGGAGTTAGGCTGACCATGGTCTTTACTCCGAAGGGCTCAGAGGCCTTGGAACATTCCATCATCATGAAGGGGCAACCATGGGCAAAAATCCGGTCAACCTTGTTCCCGGCCTTCAAGTATTTACCAATGAAATCATTGGTCCAGCCTTTCTCCCCGTAGCTTCCGTCTCCTAGAACTACGTATAGCTCGTCGCTGACCTCCCTGAGTCTGTCCTCCCAGAAGATGAAGCTCTTGCTTCTCCCCTCCGCGACGGTGACCACCTGGTTCCCTTTCTCCTTGAGGGCCTTTATCAAAGGTAGGGTGGGCCCAATGCCGAAGCAGCCACAGGCACAGAGGACCCGACCATAGCTTTCGACCTGGGCGGGGAGGCCTAACGGCCCCACGAGGTTCAGAATGTAGTCCCCCTCTCTCAGGGCAGCCAACTTCATGGTGCTAGTTCCCAGAACGTAGAAGGTGATGTCTATTGTGCCTTCATCTCTATTCCAGCCAGCCAGTGACATGGGGAATCTCTCCCCAGGCTCGTCGACTCGCAGAATCACGAATTGTCCCGGCTGAGCCACTCGGGCGATTCCAGGCGCTTTTACCTTGATGTAGATTATGTTGGGGACAAGAGATTCCTTCTTCACTATCTGGTACATCTTTAACCTCCAACTTTATTCAGCTTTACGGCACAGACCTTCAACTCCGGTATCTTGGCCACCGGGTCAAGAGCGGGATTGGTGAGGACATTGGTGGGTGTCTCGGCAAAGTGAAAGGTCATGAAGATGACGCCCTGGGGCGACCTCTCGGTCACCCTGGCCTTGGCCCTGACCTTGCCCCTCCTGGAGGAGACCTCCACCAACTCGCCATCTTCTACCCCCAAGGATTGAGCATCCTGGGGATTTATCTCCACCAGCTCTTCGCCCCGCAGATAATTCAGATCGCCTACCCTCCGGGTCATGGTACCGGTATGGAAGTGGAAAAGCAGTCGGCCGGTGGTGAGGAGGAAGGGGTATTCCTTGTCCGGGAGCTCCAGGGAAGGCCGATACCTCACCACGTGGAACTTCCCTTTGCCCCGAGTGAACTTATCCTTATGCAGGTAAGGCGTCCCGGGATGGCTGGCATCGGGGCAGGGCCACTGGAGGCCAGCTCCATCAAGTCTTTCGTAACTTATTCCCCTGTAAATCGGGGTAAGCTTTGAGATTTCGTCCATTATCTCAGAGGGACTGCTATAGGAGAAACCCTCCTTCTGCCCCATCTTCTGGGCTAGCTGGCAGATTATCTCCCAATCCGGCTGGGATTCGCCCACCGGTTCCAGCACCTTCCTCACTCGCTGGATCCTTCTCTCGGTGTTGGTGAAGGTGCCCTCTTTCTCCAGTGAGCTGGCGGCGGGAAGGATCACGTGGGCCAGGCTGGCCGTCTCCGAGGGGAAGATATCTTGGACCACCAGGAAGTCAAGCTTCTTTAGCGCTTCAGTCACGTGGTTGCTGTCCGGGTCGCTGAGGTAAGGGTTCTCCCCGATAATGTACATCGCCTTTATCTTTCCCTCATGGATGGCCTCGAACATCTCCACCACCGTCAAACCAGGACCATCTGGTAGCTTCTTGCCCCAGGCATCCTCGAACTTGTTCCTGAGATGGGCCTCTTGCACCCTCTGGTAACCGGGGAGGAAATCGGGCAGGGCGCCCATATCGCAGGCCCCTTGGACGTTGTTCTGACCCCGGAGCGGATTGATGCCGGTGGAAGGCCGACCCACATTCCCGGTCAACAGGGAGAGATTGGCCAGGGAAAGGATGTTGTCCGTCCCATGGGAATGCTGGGTTATGCCCATGGCGTAGACGATAGACGAAGGCCTGTGCTGAGCATAGAGCCGGGCCGCCTCCCTTATGAGGGAGGCCTCCACCCCGGTTATCCGAGAGGCCTCCTCTAGCGAGAAATCGCTGAGCGAGTCCTTGAACTCCTCAAACTCCTCACAGCGTTCCCGGATGAAATCTTCGTCCAGCAGATTCTCTTCGATAATGACCTGACACATGCCGAGCACCAGTGCGACGTCCGTGCCCGGTTTATGTCTCAGCCAGAGATCTGCTATCCGGCAGAGTTCTATCTCTCGGGGATTGGCCACGATTAGCTTTGCCCCCTTCTTCTTGGCCTCCTTCGGCTTGAGGGCAATGACCGGGTGCTGTTCGGTGGTGTTTGAGCCTATAACGAAGAGGCAATTGGCCTCCTTTAGCTCTCCGATCGAATTCGTCATGGCCCCGCTTCCAAAGGCAGCGGAGAGGGCGGAAATCGTCGAGGCATGGCACAGCCGGGCGCAGTGGTCTATGTTGTTGGTCTCCATCACCAGGCGACCGAATTTTTGAGCCAGATAGTTCTCCTCATTGGTGCACTTGGCAGAGGAGAGAAGGGCAAAACCATCGCCCCTGTACTGGGAAAACTTCTCCGCCACGAGGTTTAGGGCCTCCTCCCAGCTAGCAGGAAAGAGTCCCCCCTCTTTCCTGATCAGAGGGGTCTTCAGACGGTCCGGACTTGTGGCAAAGTCCAGCCCGAATCTCCCCTTGACGCAGAGCTGGCCGTTGTTGGGGGTATCCCCTCTCTTCCCCCTGACTCTAACTATCTGATTGTCCAGCACACCAACCTCCATCTGGCAACCAACGCCGCAGAAGGGGCAGGTCGTGGTAAGGGTGTTTTCCGGCTTTCCCCATTTCTCAAACCGGGCATAAAGAGCACCGGTGGGGCAGGCATCGACACAAGCGCCGCAGAATTTGCAGTCAGAGGATGCTAATGAAATGGGCTCCACCCGATGTTGCCGATGATAGTCCACCTTATAAGAAATGACCCCTTCACCCCTCACCTCCTCGCAGGTTCTGACGCAGCGGCCGCAGAGGATGCAGAGGTTGTAATTGCGATCGAAGAAAGGTTCCCTTAGGAGGGGCAAATTCGGATAGGCAGTGGAGTACCTTACCTGCTTCAATCCGACATACTCCACCGCCTCCTGTATTTCACATTCCCCATCCTTGGGACAATACTTACACCCCACGGTGATGGGGAGCTTGCGCATACACTCCCTCAGGTCGGTGCACTCATCCTTTCGCTCGCAAAAGAGGCAAGTAGTGGGGTGGTTGGTTAAAGCCAAAATCATCTCCATGGCATGCCGGCGCATCTCCTGGAGTTCTTCCGTCTTCGTTCTCACCACCATGCCCTCTTCTGCCGGCGTGGTGCAGGAAGTAGGATAGGTATCCCAGCCCTCTACCTCAACGATGCAGAGCTTGCATGAGCCTGTGGGCTTGAGGTCGGGGTGGTGACATAGGGCCGGGATGTAGATACCAGCCCCTCGAGCCGCCTCGAGGAGGGAAGTTCCCTTCCGAACTCTTACTTCCTGTCCATCAATGGTTAGGGTTATCTCATCCATTCTCACCTCCGCTTCATGTAGAAATCAGAAGCTATTTTGTTTATCGCTGCCCTCTGGATGGGAAAGAGCTCCTTCATCCCCCTCTCGGCTAAACTAAGGAGCTTATCGAGGGTATCTTTAGAGAATGGCTGTGCCTCTGCCGTGCCCTGGATCTCAATGAACTCTCCCGAGTCGTTCATCACTACATTAAAGTCAACCTCAGCCTGACTGTCCTCCTCATAACAGAGGTCGAGCAGGAGAGTTCCTTCCACAATTCCCACACTGGTAGCTGCTACTAGCCCTTTTAAGGGGAGAAGGGATAGCTCATTCCTTTCCCTGAGGCATTGAAAAGCTTGAAGCAAAGCTACGCAGCCAGCGGTGATGGCCGCGGTACGAGTTCCACCGTCAGCCTGAATCACGTCGCAGTCAACGATGAAGGTGCGCTCCCCCAGGGCCTCGAGTTGGGTCACTGCCCGGAGGGACCGGCCGATAAGACGTTGGATTTCATAGGCTCGGCCTCTAGCCTGGTCACGGGGACTCCTGGTTTGGGTGGAACGGGGAAGCATGCCATATTCAGCAGTTACCCAACCGCTACCCTTGCCTCGTAGGAATGGGGGGACTCTCTCCTCAACGCTGACAGCGCAGATGACTCGAGTCTGGCCCAGTTCGATGAGAGCCGAGCCTTCAGGGAACTCCAGATACCCTGGGGTAAGGTGCACTGGTCGTAACTCATCTGGGGCCCGACCATCCAACCTGGCCAGTCTCATACTTTTTATTAACTGTTTCTAGTTGCCCTTGAAATCCCAGGGCACTCTCTAGACCTTTTCCATCGGGGCGAGGCTTAGGAGGAGCTTCTTGACCCCTGCCCCACGAAAAGCTACGGTGACTTCGTAATCGCCTCTAGCAGCCAGACACTCGATTACTACACCTTCACCGAACTTGGCATGGTTTACGCGGTCGCCCACCTCAAGCTTAGTCGGGCGGATGGGCTGTGTGGTCTTCCCCTGGACCTTGCCACCTCGTGCATTTACCAGGTGCTGAGGAATATCCTTGAGGAATCGGGAGGGGTGGTTAGGTCGACTTCCTCCTAGCAGGCTGCGCCGGTAAGTGTGAGTGAGATAAAGCTTCTCCTTGGCCCGGGTTATCCCCACATAACAGAGCCGGCGCTCTTCTTCCAGTTCCTCCGGATCAGCTAGGGATTTGAAGTGGGGTAGGAGTCCCTCATCCAGGCCTACAATGAAAACCACTGGAAACTCCAGTCCCTTGGCCTGGTGGAGAGTAATCAAGGTGACGGCGTCCACCTTCTCATCAAGATTGTCTACCTCCGAGACTAAGGAGACCCTCTCCAGCAGCTCAGCCAGCGCTTCCTTGGTGTCCAGGTCATTATATTCAGCCGCCAGTCCTCTAAGCTCTAGGATGTTGTTCCACCTTTCCTCACCGTCGTTTCGATCCAGAATGTATTTTTTGTAGCCCGTCTGCTCCAGCAGTAGGTCAAACAGGCTAACTAAGTCCCTCTTTTCCAGTTCAGCCATTAATCCTTCAAGAAAGGCATAGAAGCGACCCAGAACTTGAACACTGCGCAGCGAGAGGCCACTCTCATTTTCATCTACCACTTTGAGGGCCTCATAGAGAGACAGCCCCTTGGACTGAGCGAAAGCTATTAACTCGTTCAAAGTGCGTTCCCCGATCCCCCGCGGAGGCGTATTGATTATCCGGAGTAGGCTTACGCTATCAAAGGGATTGTGGATGAGGCGAAGGTAAGACACCATATCCTTGACCTCAGCCCTCTCATAGAATTTAGTAGCTCCCACCAGTTTATACGGGAGTCCGTAGCGCAAAAATGCCTCCTCGAGGGCCCGAGATTGAGCATTGGTGCGGTACATCACGGCACAATCGGCACAGTAACGTCCATTTCCCAAGAGCTTTTCAATTTCATTTACCACGAATTGGGCCTCTTCTTGTTCATTGTAGGCCTGCACCACTTCAATGGGGACGCCGGCCTCGTTTTCAGTCCAAAGGTGCCTCTCATTGAGGTGCTGATTGGCTGAGATGAGATGAGAGGCAGCTTCCAAAATGGTCTTCGTCGAACGGTAGCTCTGCTCTAGGAGAACCACCTTGGCATCGGGAAAATCTTTCTCGAAGTCCAGGATGTGGCGCAGATCGGCAAACCTCCAGGAGTATATTGACTGATCAGGGTCACCCACCACGCAGATGTTGCGATGCTTACCCCCTATTTGCTTTGCCAGGGCATATTGAGCCAGATTAGTGTCCTGAAATTCATCGATAAGGAGGTGGAGGAAGCGGCTCTGATACTTTTCCAGGACTTCCGAATGGTCTTGGAAGAGAAGAACCAGTTGCATCAGGAGGTCGTCAAAATCAAGGGCTTTGCTTTCATAGAGCTTCTCTTGGTAACGTTCATAGACTCGCTTGGCTACTTCCTCGAAATAGTTCTGACTGTGGCATTCTTCCGGCCGGATGAGCCTGGACTTGGCGGCCGATATGGCTGATTTTATGGCCTTTGGCGGGTAAAATTTGGGGTCGAGGTCTAGCTCCTCCAAACATCGCTTCACCAGATTAAGCTGGTCGGTTTCATCGTAGATGACGAATTTCCTCTCCAACCCAATATGGGAAGCTTCCTGACGCAGAATACGGCTAGAAATGGCGTGAAAGGTGCCCAGAGTAAGGTTCTCCGCCGTCCCCCCCAATAGATGGCTAACTCTTTCTCTCATTTCCCGGGCGGCTTTGTTGGTGAAGGTAACTGCCAGAATGCAGCGAGGGCTAATACCGCACACGCGGATGAGGTAAGCAATGCGGTGAGCGATCACCCGGGTCTTGCCGCTTCCGGGTCCAGCCAGGATGAGCACTGGCCCGCTCACGGTCTCCACAGCTTCCCGCTGCGCCGGGTTGAGAGAACTCAGGATATCCATGAGACCTCCGGCCTAGACGAGGATGGGTTCATTTTCCGTGATCACCCTTTTCTCCCGATTGAGCTCCTCCCGAATGTGCTTGGGTAAGCAGAAGAGGCCCTGATGGGTTAGGCCATCGTAGAAACGAAGGGGCTGCCTGCATCGGGTGGAGATCCGCTGGTCAATTTCCTGGGGCGTAAGCTGGAGAGGGTCGAGAGCCTCGCTAGCAAGGGAAAAGCCCCACGCCCCACCAAATGCGGGAACATCGGTTTCGTAGGGGAAAACTTTGGCAAAGACGGTTCCGAGGGTGTGGTTGACAGCGGTGAAGACCTGGGACATCCCGATACAGGTGGAGCCAGATTGTAGGCAGAGGACGCCTTCCTCCTTGAGCCGACTCTTAAGGAGCCGATAGAAGTTCTGAGTATAGAGAAGGTAAGCTGGCCCTTCCTCTACCGGGTCAGGCAGGTCAAGGATAACCACATCGAACTTCTCTTCGGTCTCCTTGAGGTACTTCAGGGCATCAACGTAGAACACCTCAGCCCGGGAGTCGTCAAAGGAACCTTGGTGAAAGGAGGGAAGAAGCTCACGGCAGAGGCGAATAACCTCTTCATCAATATCCACCATAGTAGCCTTCTTGACCGTGCGGTGGACTAGGACTTCCCTCAGGGTAGCCCCTTCCCCACCCCCAGCGATGAAAACCCTCTCTGGATTCGGATGGGTTACCATCGCGGGATGCACCAAGGCCTCATGGTAGATGAACTCATCCTTCTCGCTGGATTGGACCTTACCATCCAGCACCAGCATTTTACCGAAGGCGAGCGTCTCAAAAATCTCGACGGTTTGGAATCTTGACTTTCCGCGGTAGAGAATGGACTCCACTCCAAACTGCTGCGCTAGAGTTCCGCTGACGTGCTCGGTAAACCAAGCAGAAGCCTCGTTTTGCATTTTCGGCAGGTTCTCCGGCGTGCTCAGGGCCTACAGCAGCGGCTCCTCGGAGCCTAGTTTTGGTGAACAACTGCGACCAATCAGCCCTTAGCGAGTTGGCTGCAATAGATTGGCTGAGTGCTTCCGGACTCGCGCATCGGCCGTCAGATCTTGGCGTGTCCTTTCTGATGAGCGCTCACCTCTCTCAACCTCCACCACGGAGGATTCCTTAGCCCCAAGCTTCTCGATGAGAAGCTTGGCCGCCTTATCTAAAGTGAAAGAGTCGTTATAGGCGTAAATATCTATTGCAGCATACCCATATTCTGGCCAAGTGTGGACGCCGATATGGCAACCGCTAGCGAGCACTACCCCACTCACTCCCTGGGGACTGAAGTGGTAGAAGGACTTCTCCAATATCTCCACACCTGACTGCTGAGCTGCGGAGCACAAAGCGTCCCTAAGGAACTCTAGATCATCTAGGACAGGGCCACAGTCTCTCAAATCCAAAAGCAAGTGTTTGCCCAGCGTATGCAAGCTGCACCTTCCACCGAATTACACCTTCTATTATATAAGACTGCAGCGCTTTTCTCAAAGGGTCGATTTGCGTCATAATTTTAGTTACCCAAGGTTGCCAGCGGCACTCGACATAATATAAAGCTTGTCAGTTCAAAGCCAGACTGGTAAACTTTAAACGGAGAGAATATGCTGGAGGTAAGTGACCTCAGGCTAATTAGAGACGGCAAGGCCATTCTGAATGATTTGAACCTCAGGGTGGAGAGGGGCGAAATACACGGTCTCCTGGGGGTAAACGGCACGGGCAAGACAACCTTGGCTAATATCATCATGGGCCTTGCTGCTCCTGCTGGGGGAAGGATACTCTTCGAGGGTGAAGATATTACCCGACTTCCCGTCTGGCAGAGAGCGAAGCGAGGGATAACACTTGCCTGGCAAGAGCCAGCCCGATTTGAGGGACTGACGGTGAGAGACTACCTGCAACTCAATGGGAGGGCAGATCCTGCAGAGCTGGAGGAAAACCTGGCCTCGGTAGGTCTTCCCCCCGGACAGTATTTGGACCGCTTTGTGGACTCCACCCTTAGCGGCGGTGAACGCAAGCGAATTGAGCTGGCCTCAGTCATGTCCGTGAAGCCCAAGCTCGCCATCCTAGATGAGCCCGATTCCGGAATAGATATGGTCTCCCTCCCTCACATCATGAATGGTATAACGCAGATGGTGAAAGGAGGCTCTTCGGTACTCCTGATCACTCACAATGACAGCGGCGCGGAAATAGCCGACCGTGTCTCGGTCATCTGCGCCGGCAAGATAATCAAGAGCGGATCACCTAAAGAAGTTTCTCAATGGTTTAAGAGCAACTGCCGAGTTTGCCTTACCCCGGGGATGCCGCGAGAAGGAGTTTAAGAGGTGGTTGTTAAAGAATATGAAGCCCTTTTACAAGCCTACGGCCGGGCTGGTGGAGATAACCAAGCTCTGGAGAACTCTGAGGTAGGTAACCTTTTAATTCATGGGAATAAAGTTTTGAAGGCCAACCAGGTCAAAGGACTGAAGGTGGAGACCGAGGAGTTTGCCTCGGGAGTAAAGGTTCATTTCCTAGTTGAGAGAGGCGCGAGAATAAAGCACCCGGTTCACCTTTGCTTTGGCCTCCTCCCACAGGAAGGACTTCAGGAGATAATTATGCAGGTTAAAGCGGAGGAAGAGAGCAAGGTGAACGTCCTCGCTCACTGTATCTTCCCTAGCGCAGTCAAGGTGATACATAAAATGGATGCTGAGCTCGAGATCGGCCCAGGAGCTGAATTTAACTACAGAGAGACACATTATCACGGTGAGTTTGGGGGCATTGAGGTCATCCCCAAGGCAAAGATCAGGATTGCGGAGAGAGGGGTGTGGAGTAGTAATTTCACCCTGATCCAGGGCCTGGTGGGCAAGTTGGACTATGACTTTGAGGCCTCCTGTGAGGAGAAGGCAGTGGCTGAGCTACTGCTGAAGGCCTATGGGAAGAATAACGATGAACTGAAGGTTTGGGAGCGAATCCACCTGAATGGCAGGGAATCCCGGGGGTTGGCTAAGAGCCGCCTGGTGCTAAGCGACAGAGCCAAAGCTGAAGTGAGGGGAGAGACCTACGGCAATGCCCCTTTGGCTCGAGGACACGTTGACTGTTTGGAGATCGTTAACGGAGATGAGGCCCTCGCCAGCGCTATCCCCGTTGTTCAGGTTAGAAATAAACAGGCGAAAGTAACGCATGAGGCCGCTATTGGGAGTCTGGATAAGAAGCAGATACAGACTCTGATGGCCCGGGGCTTAGAAGAAGCTGAGGCCATTGACGTGATCGTGAGCGGCATCCTAAGAGGATAAGCACTCACTGTCAGTCCAGTTTGTCCACCCTAAACATCGCCTAGCTGCTGAAGGCGATAGCTGAATGCCTTAAGTAATGATTGACCGAATTGAAATCTACGTCAGGGGAGGGGATGGGGGCAATGGTGTGGTTAGCTTCCGCAGGGAGAAGTTTGTCCCCCACGGTGGACCCGATGGTGGTGACGGCGGAGACGGAGGTAGCGTGTTCTTAGAGGCCGATGGCGCTAAGAGCACCTTGAGTGACCTTAGATTCCATAGGCACTATCGGGCGGGGAGAGGAGGCCATGGGAAGGGTAAGAACCAGCATGGTCGGAAGGGAGGAGACCTGACGATAAAGGTCCCCCGGGGCACTGTAGTTCGGGATAAGGA
>CAZJSO010000039.1:0-11384 GCA_964548795.1 uncultured Dehalococcoidia bacterium
CAACTTTAACCCATCCCTGAACGGTGCGTACCAGGCGAGCACTGAGAGGGGTGCCCGGGTGTATCTTCTTGCAGTAGGCCACTACCCTATCCTTCCAGGGGTAGTCCCAGACGAAGTAGGCACAGGGGGCCGCTGCCAGTGTCTCCTCAGAGGCTGGACCAGCCAGCTTGATCAGGTTCTCGTCAAATCCCCAGATGTTGATGCCATGCATGGTCTTCTTGCCCGGTCCAGTAAGGCCAAGGGCATAGAAGTCCTTTAGAGTGGTGGCCACCGACATGGTGGTATTGCCATGCCAGACGAAATCAGGCGGATTCTTCGAGACTGCCAGAACCTGGCTCTTGGTGTCCAGGGCCCAAAGAGTGACATCCTGGTCCTTCAGGAACTCGAAGCCATTCAGCTTAGCCTGATCCTTTATGGCCTCAACGGGCGCGGTGGCATAAGGGCTGGCGAACGCGCCGAAGAAGGCAAACCTCGGCTTCCTTCCTGCCTCTCGGTCCGCCTTATACCTGGGATCCTTCATCCAGTAATTATCATACCAATACTGTAGGGTAGCTCGAGCCTTGGTAGAATAGTCACTGGAGTAAACAAAGTTGTAGGGAGCCTCTTTGGGATCACACAGGTGACCGGAGAAGGAAGAGGAGTTGTAGACTATCTTGTCCTTAGTGATTGTCGGCTTCAGAGCCTCGGTGTCACCGGTACCCCAGCCCAGCACGGCGATGACCTTGTCGAAGTCGCGGAATCGCTTGTAGGTGGTTACCGCCTCCGGAACCCGGTAGCCGTAGTCATACTGATAGAGCTTGATGGGCTTGCCATTTATGCCACCCTGGTCATTGAAGTAAGCCGCTGCCTCAGCTACGCCCAAAGCCTCATCCTTCCCCACATCCGAGGTAGCACCAGTCATGTCCTGCAAGGCACCAATCTTAACCACTGCCCCTGCCGGTGGCGGTGGGGCGGGCGTTGGCTTTGTTGGCGTGGCTGGCGCAGGGGTGGGGCTGGGACTGGGTGCTGCCTTGGCGCAGGCCGTCACCAGCAACATTGCCGCCGTAAACACCACCAGAGCCACCATAAGCCATTTATTTTTCATGCTTTACCTCCTCCACTTTAGACTTTGTTAGGCCAAAACCCCATGTTCCAATACACTTCTATCTTATAAATCCCTTTACCACCTCCTTTCTCCAAAGCACTGTGGCTATGGCATAATACCTCTCCCCCTTAATAGGAAAAGGGCCAAAGATGAACGTAGTTCCTTATCTGCCACCAACGATAGGAGAGTCCATTGGGCTCGTAGATAAGGAAGAGGATGATTGCCAGACCGAAGACCAGGTCTTTGAGATAGAGAAACTTCTCTGACAGCCCGGGGAATATCCCCGCCAGGGGCACGAGGGCCAGCTTGACGAATTCCAGCACCAGGGTCATGAACAAGGCGCCATATATATGACCGTACATGCTGCCCACCCCGCCGATGAGAATCACGCCCACCAGCCAGAGCGACCAGCTAAAGGTAAAATGCTCCGGGCTGACGATGGAGAGGTTCGTCAGCCAGTAACCACCGGCCACCCCGCCCATGGCCCCAGCGATAAAGAACGCCAGAAGCTTAAAATACACGATGTTTACCCCCAGGGTCTCAGCAGCGATGTCGTTGTCCCGAATGGCCATCCAGGCCCGACCCACTCGAGTCCGCACCAGGTTAGCCATAAACACCTGTAGAATAACGACCAGTGTGAGCATCCAGTAATAGGAGTCCTTAACGGAGTAAATCGCCCAAGGTCCGATGGTGAACATGCCTGGAGGGATGGACACAACACCTCCCCGCCCTCTGCCCGCCAGCGGCCCCAAAAATTGGGTGAGGATTATGTCCACCGTAATGAACTGCATGGCCATGGTCGTCATGATGAGGTAAAATCCCTTGACCTTCACGCAGGGGAGCCCAAACACCAGCGACAATAGCCCGGCAGCGATTGCGCCAATTAGCAAAGCAGGCAGATAGGGCACGTGAAACAAGAACATGGAAAGGGCACAGGCAAAAGCCCCAAAGCCAATAGGGGCAGCATGGCCCAGGGTAATAAGCCCAGTGTAGCCAATGAGCAGTTGCACCCCCATGGCCGCCAGGATGGTGTAGCCCACCATGTTGAAGGTAGATAACCAGTACTCGCCAGCGAACCGGGGGATGATGAAGGCCAGCACGAAGAGGAGGAACAGCATCTTGGCCCAGGTGAACTTGGTTTTCCACCAAGCATGGTCAGCCACGTAACTGTCAAAATGAGCCCCGGTGGGCAGGTCCGGGTTAGGTTTGCGTAGCATACTTTAGCCTCTTCCTCATTTTACATTCGCTCGATCTTGATCCAACCCCACAAACCATATGGTTTCCACAGCATAAGGAGCAGCATGACCATGAAGGGGAAGGTGGATTTAATCCCTCCAGGGAAGAACCCCGAGATGTAGGCATCGCCCAAATTCTCCAAGATGCCGATGATAAGGCCGCCCAACACGGCTCCGGGTATAGAGTTCAGGCCCCCGATGACCACCGCTGGCAAAACTAAAAGCCCCAGGTAGGATATAGAAATATTTAGACCGTTGATATTGCCCAGGAGGGCCCCAGCCACCCCACAGGACATAAAAGCGATGATCCAGGCCCAGCGATAGACCGAGCTGGCCGATACCCCCATAGACCGGGCAGCCATTTCATCATCAGCGGTGGCCTGCATGGCCAAGCCAATGCGAGTGCGTTGAAAGAAGGCTACCAGGATCAGCATAAGGATGATGGAGACGATGAAACTGTAAAGGAAGACCTGACTGATCTCCAGTGGCCCAACATGAAGGGCCTCCAGGGGGAAGATACGAGGGCTAAATACCCGGGTATCTGATGCCCAGACAAGGCCCACGATGGCCTTATAAGCAAAACTAATGCCGACGGTGACCATGATCACCGACAGAATGGGTTCCCCAATCATGGGACGCAACCAGAGGCGCTCGGTAAGGGTGCCAAAGATTGCTGCCGCGGCCAGCATCCCCACCAAGGCCACCCAGAAGGGTAATCCATGAGCATAAAGGTCCCAGCAAATATAGGCCCCAATCATGGTCAGCTCCCCGGTGGCCAGGTTGATCACCCCGGAAGTCTTATAGATGATGGCCCAGCCCAGAGCAATAGCAGCATAGATCCCACCCACGAGCAAGCCGGTAATAAAAATCTCGGTAAAATGAACCATCTCAGCCCTCTTCCTCAGGTACGAAAGATACCTTCATGCCATACTTTACCCGGGCTACCCGCCCATCCTCATAGGTAATGGTGGTATCGAGATCGATGAAGTCCGTATCGCTGAAGAGCCCCTCAACTACATCCTTGTATCTGTCTTCCATGAATCTCCGCCTTAATTTACGAGTTCGAGTCAGCTCGTCATCATCGGCCTCAAAGGTCTTATAGAAGTTGACGAATTTTCTAACCCGCTGTGCCCGAGGCAAACGTCGGTTCACCTTCTTTACCACATCCAGGACTAGGTCATAGACCTGGGGTATTTGAGAAAGCTCAGGATAGCTGGTGTAGGGAATCCCCTTGCCCTCAGCCCAACGGCCCACCGTGCCATAGTCGATACAGATGACAGCCACTACATAAGGACGCCTATCGCCGATAACCCAAGCATCCTGAATATAAGGGCTAAACTTAAGACGGTTCTCCAGAATCTGGGGGGCAGAAAGTGAGCCATCGCTCAGGGTCATGACATCCTTGGAGCGGTCAAAACAGATAAGGTGCCCTTCCTCATCCACAAACCCGGTATCGCCAGAGTAGAGCCAGCCACCAGGAAGGAGGGTCTTCTGGGTTTCCTCCTCCATCTTGTAATAGCCTTTAAAGACACAGGGACTGGAGGAAAGTATCTCATTGCTTTCGGTGACTCTGACCTCGGTCTCGGGGATGGGGAAGCCGACGGTATCAAACTTGACGTCATCGTCTCGATGGATGACCGAAATCCCGGAGATCTCCGTCTGACCATAAATTTGCTTCAAATTGAGCCCCAAGGCATGGAAGAAGCGGAACTGTTCATCCCCCAGGGGGGCACCGCCAGTATACGCATATTTCATTTTGCTCAAGCCCAACATATCCAATACCTGTCTATGGTTCAGCCAATAAGAGAGCCACCAAGCTGCTTTCCAGTACCAGGGAATAGGTTTTTTTTCAAATTTCATATCAGCTACCTTATAGCCGATCCGCATGCAGACATCCCATACCTTACGCTTGAGCCAGCTGGCATCAGCATACTTCACCATGCAGGCACGCACCATGGCCTCATAATTGCGGGGGGCAGAGAACATCACCTGGGGACCGATCTCACGAAGGTTCTCTAAAAAGACCTCCGGCTCCTCTGGGAAATTGAGGGTAAAACCAGCGATGATCCCCTCGCTTAAGGACATCATTTGTTCCCCGATCCAAGCCATGGGCAGGAAAGACAAGAACTCAGCATCCTCCGATATAGGGTCAACCCAGAGCAAGTTCTTTCCCATGCTCAGCATATTGCCGTGGGTGAGCACAGCCCCCTTCGGCAGAGCGGTGGTTCCCGAGGTATAAAAGATAAGGCAAGTGTCATCTGCCTTACCTTCAGCTATCATGTCCTCGAAGAGGCCGGGATGCTCCTTTTCATACTGACGTCCCAGCTCTTGAACCTCGGTATACCGTATCAGCATGGGGTCCTTATAGTACCGCATCCCCTTGGGGTCTTCCCAAATTATCTTTTCCACCGCAGGGCAACGGTCCCTGATCCACAGGCCCTTATCTACCTCCTCCTGCCCTTCAGCAATGTAGAAGCGGGCCCCTGAGTGTCGAACAATATGCTCTACTTCGTCCAGGAGCGAATCCTGGAAAAGCCAGGTGGGAACAGCCCCAGCGCATAGTGCAGCTACTTCAGCCCAGAGGGCGTGAGGACGATTGTCGCCGATGAAGGCCACCTTGTCACCCTTTTGCAGCCCTAAGGCCTTCAATCCTAGAGAAAAGGACTTAACATTTTCGTAATAATCCTGCCAGGTATAGGGCTGCCAGATGCCGAACTCTTTCTCCCGCATGGCCACCTTCTTGGACCCATAGTGACGACACTTCTGCAGCCAAATCTTGGGAATGGTTAAATCGTCCGTTACCTCCAGTGGCGGTTTTAGGCTTGGCTTCTTGGCTTTCAGCCCCAGCATCTAGATTACCTCCGGCTAATATAGGCCTCTTCCACCTCTCCCAGGTAAGCCTGAATGACCCGGGGATTGCTCTGGACGTCCCCCGGCGGAGCGTCAGCTATCTTCTCCCCCCAATCGAAGGCTATAACTCGGTCGGAGATATCCATAACCACACCCATATCATGCTCCACCAAAATGACGGTGCAGCTCCACTCCTTCTCTTCGTTAGCGTCCAGGATGAACCGGGTCATGTCCTCCACTTCTTCCAAATTCAAACCGGCCATGGGCTCGTCAAGCAGTAAAAGCTTGGGACCCATGGCCAACGCGCGGGCTAGCTCGATGCGCTTTTGCACCCCATAGGGAAGCATTCCGGTTATCCGGTGACGGTATATCTCTATTTCAGTGGTCTCAAACACCTTTTCCTCAATCCATCGGCGATGCTCTGCCTCCTCCTTAACTGCTTTGAACCAGTAAAGGCCTCCATCCCACCACCCTGTTTTCATTTTGATGTGCCGGCCAAGTTTGACATTGTCCAGCACCGTCATCCCCCCAAAAAGTTCAATCTTCTGAAAGGTCCGGGAGATTCCCGCATGGGCTATTTTGTGAGGAGGCCACTTGGTAATATCATGACCATCAAAGATTATCCTGCCTGAATCTGGTCGATATCCGGGCAGCCCGTTAATGCAATTGAGCAGCGTGCTTTTGCCCGAACCGTTAGGGCCAATAATGGAGACAATTTCTCCCTCTCGCACCTCAAAGCTGACACCTCTCAGGGCCTGGACACCACCAAAAGCCTTGGTCACATTCTCCACCCTCAGTATGGGCTCACCAATTTTCTTCTCTACCCGCAGTTCCTCACGCTTCCACTCCAGAGCCATCCTTACCTCCAGGCAGACTTAAACATAAGGTATAGGAAAGGAAAAAACCCTAAAATGAATTTGAATCGAACCAAAGCCCAAATCAAACTTATCAGAAAAGGGGATCACGGGAAATTCCCAACATGCAAGATGCATTTTCCAGTATAATAGTCTCAAAATTTGCATTTGTCAAGGGTTTGTTTTAAATTCCAAGAGGTGGCCCAAAATACTCTATTTGAATATCCTTACCCGGCGCTGTGGTTCTCTGCCGATGCTCCTCGACCGAAGGTCATGCTGTGCTGCGAGCTGATGCTGTAGCCGTCGAATGAACGAGTTTTGAGGGCTTAGCTCCAGTGAGCCCCGGCCTGCCCTTATCCCCTGAATAGCCTTCTCCACTTCCTCAAGGGCCAGAGCTATGGAGCCCTCATGTTTGGGCAAATCATAGATGTCAGCCAAAGCTTGTTCTATCTGGGCAAAGGTATTGCTCCGCAACACGTAGATGGGCAAACTCAGTGCCTCAGCCGCCCGAACTACCTGGGGGGTTCGACGATAGTGGTTCTTGGTAATCAGCAGCAGATCAGCTTTGTTGATATCATCTGTCAGGTCAAATGATAAACTCAGACGGTGAGCCACCTTCTCTAGTCGCCCGCGCTCAATACCAAAGGGGAAGATGCGCCTTTGGGCGAGCTGAGATGGAGGATGTCTCCCCAGGTTAGCCGTTAGCAAGGAAGACGAGGAGTACATGCGGCTCTCCTTTTTAACCTCCCCATTCTCATCGATGTGGCGTACCTCTACTTGAAAGTCACGCCCTCTAAGCAGGGCATCAACCGTACTGGCCACATCGGGATAAATACTTACCTTGTCCCAGGTTTGGATCTCAACCAACACATCAAAGGTAGGCGGTGCTTTCCGTTCCAGGATGGATTTCTGAGTCCCCCGACGCCTGGCCTCCTCATCGCTCAGGGTGACCGTTTGAATGCCGCCAACGAGATCGCAAAGGGTAGGATTCAGAATAAGGTTCTCCAAAGTATTACCATGCGCAGTGGCAATTAGCTGAACTCCCCTTTCAGCAATAGTGCGGGCTGCTTGAGCCTCGAGTTCAGTCCCCATCTCATCAATGATGATCACCTCCGGCATGTGATTCTCCACCGCCTCAATCATCACCGCATGCTGCATCGCCGGCGTTGGGACTTGCATCCGGCGGGCATGCCCGATGGCAGGGTGGGGAATGTCACCATCACCAGCGATCTCGTTGGAGGTGTCAACCACCATCACCCGTTTCCCCAGCTCATCGGCTAGTACCCGGGCTACCTCTCGAAGCATGGTGGTCTTCCCCACACCTGGCCGACCCAAAAGCATGATGCTCTTGCCGGACTCCACCAGGTCTCGAATAAGCTCCACGGTACCGAAAACAGCGCGGCCAACTCGACAAGAGAGGCCTATAATCCTCCCCCTCCGGTTCCTGATCGCCGAGATGCGGTGCAGAGTTCGCTCTATCCCTGCCCGATTATCATCACCGAAAGCGCCGATCCGAGAAACCACATAGTCAATGTCCTCCAGAGTGACCTCCAGGTCGCTGAGAAGCATCTCCTGATTTGGAAAACGTGCCTCGGGGGGGCGTCCCAGATCCAAGACTACTTCCAGTAGCTCCCCCTTGTCCTCCCGCTGGGCCAGTGGCTCAGCGATATGGGGTGGCAGAGCCTCAAGCAAAGCTTCTAGGTCATCAGTGATTACTTTTCGCATTGGCCCTCTACCAGATTTCAGCTCAAAACCAGCCTCCCTTATCCTTATACTACCTCTTTTCAGGAATCACCTTTTGTAAGCTATGGGCTGCCAGGTTAAGGAAATAGCTATGAAATCGGAGATCAGATGTGAGCTCTGGATGAAAGGCAGTTACCACTACGTTCCTTTGTCTTGCGGCTACCAGCGTGCCATTGGGGAGCATGGCCAGGGTTTCCACCCCAGGCCCAGCTTCCTCAATCCAGGGTGCTCGGATAAAGACACCGGGGAAGGGAGGGTCACCAAAGATAGGAACCTGTAAATAGGCCTCAAAGCTGTCTACCTGCCGCCCAAAAGCATTCCGGCGTACTTCTATGTCTATTGCTCCAAGCGTGTCCATATCGAGGTCCGTAGCTTTACGAGCCAGAAGGATCATGCCAGCACACGTGCCGAATACAGGAAGTCCGGCGGAGAGAAGCTTTTTTATGTTGTGGGTCAGGTGATACTCCGCCATTAGTTTTCCGATGGTAGTGCTCTCGCCCCCGGGAATGATGAGGCCATCAAGCCCTTCCAATTCCTCGGGGAGTCGAATGAATCTAACCTCGGCCTTGAGTCGTCGGCAGACGGCCGCATGCTCCACGAAAGCACCCTGCAGAGCAAGGATGCCGATCCTCAGGCCATGAGAAACCGCAGTGTCGTTTTGAGGCTTGCTCAGACCCACTTTCCCCCTCACCATCCTCGAGTGGCCAAAAGCTCGTTCTCAGGGATAGTTTTTATCTCCAGCCCAGGCATGGCAGCTCCCAGGCCTTTGGAGGCCTCAGCAATTACCTCCGGGTTGCGGTAATGCGTGGTAGCCTTAACAATGGCCCTGGCCCTGACCTCGGGATTCTCCGATTTAAATATACCGGAGCCAACAAAAACGCCATCAGCTCCCAACTGCATCATCAAAGCCGCATCCGCCGGTGTAGCTATACCTCCGGCGGCGAAATTTACCACTGGAAGTCGGCCAAGCCGGCGGGTCTCGTGCACCAGCTCCAGAGAAGCCCCCAGGGACTTAGCCTCAGCTACAAGTTCCTCTTCAGGCATGTTTTGGAGTTGTCTTATCCCGTCCATCACTGCCCTCATGTGTCGCACTGCCTCCACAACGTTCCCTGTACCTGCTTCCCCTTTGGTGCGAATCATGGCGGCACCTTCACTGAGGCGACGCAGTGCCTCTCCCAGGTCCCGACATCCGCAAACGAACGGGACCTTAAAATCATGTTTCCAGATATGGTGACCTTCATCAGCCGGGGTGAGCACCTCGGATTCATCGATGAAGTCCACCCCCAGGGCTTCAAGAACCTGAGCCTCCACAAAATGACCGATGCGGCACTTGGCCATGACGGGGATGCTCACTGCCCTCATGATGGCCTCTATTATGGTTGGATCGGCCATCCGGGCCACCCCTCCTGCGGCTCGAATATCTGCTGGGACCCGCTCCAGGGCCATTACAGCACAGGCGCCGGCCTCCTCCGCAATCTTGGCCTGCTCAGGTGTGGTCACATCCATGATCACCCCACCCTTCAGCATCTGGGCCAATCCAGCCCTGACTTTCCAAGTTCCTTTCTCCATCTCACCCTCCTTCTACATTAACTAGTTTACTATCGGGGCTAGGGGAATGCAACAAACAACAAAGTTCATGTCAAATAGAGATCAGCTAGTTCAGGTAGCTAGACGACGCGTGTGGTACTCTTCTTTTCTCGGCCTGCCTTCGGGTGCCCTCACTTGAGCAATTGACACTGAGGAATGGAATGAGCTAAAATGCGGGCAGAGGTTTACCTGAGAGGCAGGGTCGGTTGTTGGAACCTGGGAGGCAGTTGATGATAGAAATGTATATTGACAGCATCCGAGTAAGTATGATGAACTATCAGCGGGTGGTCATACTGAAAGAGAAAGAGGCGGAGCGCTATCTGCCTATCTGGATTGGCCCGGCTGAAGCTGATGCTATCGCCATTAAACTCCAGGGCATTTCACCTCCCCGCCCTCTAACCCATGATTTGCTGAGCTCGGTCATCACCACCCTTGGAGCCTCGGTCAATTCGGTGATCGTATGTGACCTGCGCAACGATACATTCTATGCCAAGATAATTATCGATGTGAATGGAGGTCAGCTAGAGATCGATTCTCGGCCGAGCGATGCCCTAGCTCTAGCAGTACGAATGCAGGTTCCGATTTATGCCGAGGAGTCGGTGCTGGAGAAAGCTGGTATCCTGATCGACCGCGACACCGGCAAGCCCATCCCACAGGCCCAGGCGGAAGGGGAAGTTAGCGAGGAAGAACTTAAGCGCCTTTCGGCCTTTCGTGACTTCATCAACACACTTAACCTGGATGATCTGGGCAAAGGAAAGTCGAAAGACAGCCAATGATGAGCTTCGATGAAGAAGTGGGCGGCGGCTGGCAGATTCATCGGAGTTGGCTGGTACATTGCCATTTGCATTGTGCTGGGAATCTGGCTGGGCATGAAGCTTGACCAGCTAATTCATACCAAGCTTATATTCACTATTGTGGGATTGCTTGGCGGCCTTTTGCTGGCCTTCTGGGGAGTTTACCAATTATTGCTCCCCCTGATGGAGCAGAAGAACAGGGAAAACAAGAGAGGTAGGTAGTGCCCAGGTTCAGTTGTTCTACCTGGATTCTAATCGGAGTTGTCCTCTTAATCTTATTTGCCATTGGCTTTCTCTTCCCCGTTCCCTTACCCGAAGTGCATCTTGAGGCGGAACCTTTACCAGGCTTGCCTACCTTTATCACTAACACCTTTCTAGCCTCCCTGCTTACCATCCTGGTTCTTCTGCTAATATTTCTTCCGGTCACCCTAAAGCCCAGGCTTATTCCGGGAAGATGGCAAGCGGCAGTGGAATGGGTGCTCGATTGGATCCTCGGCCTATGTGAGGAAGTCTCCGGCAGGAAGTATGGGCGCCTTTTCTTCCCCATAGTGGCCACCATTTTCCTCTACATCGTAGTGGCTGCCCTGCTTTCGCTTATTCCCGGCTTTGAGGTCATAGGTTTTGGCCATCCGGCCCCCGCTGAAGGAATACCAGGAGCATTTGTTGGTGCCTATCACGGGTTCGTGGTTGACATACCCCTATTAAGGAAAGCAAACACCGATATCAACTTTCCTTTGGCTCTGGCCCTTGCTTCTTTCATCTTCGTTGAGATTATGGGGGTGAGAGCTCTGGGCTTCTTCCGCTACGCAGGCCGTTTCATTAGCTTGGGAGAATTCCTACGGGGATTTGGCCAGCTGCTGAAAGGGAGGCTGCGCCAGGGGTTTAGCATGCTTTTCTTTGGCCTTATAGAATCCTTCGTCGGCCTCATAGAGCTAATTAGTGAGTTCATACGTGTGGTCAGTCTGACCTTCAGGTTGTTTGGTAATATGACCGCGGGGATGATTCTGTTGCTTCTTATATGTTACCTTGTCCCTTGGGTTGTTGGCAGTGTATTTTACGGGCTTGAAGCCCTCTTCGGATTCGTTCAGGCTCTTATCTTTGCTGGCCTAACTCTGGCTTTTGCCCAGATAGCAGTTACTCCTCGTGAGATACATGGATGAAAAGTTCAAATTTGAAATAAGGAGGAGAATTAGATGAACGCACAGTGCACCTGCCTGTTAAAGTAAAGGGTGGCAGC
>CAZJSO010000040.1:0-10816 GCA_964548795.1 uncultured Dehalococcoidia bacterium
AGGCGACGGAGTCGGCTTGGGGGCTGGTGCTGGAGTCGGTGCCGGAGCTGGCGCTGGCGTAGCTGCTTTCTTCGCACAAGCAGCCGACAGAGGAAGCAACACTAAGACCAGCGCTAAAGCAATCAAGAGCATTCTGTTTTTCACTGATTTCACCTCCTTCCTTGAAATCTAGACCCACTTTTCAATCTATTACCTTATTCCAAGCTCTGACTACCACCCCCTTTCCTGAACTTTATCTTAATGTTAAACCCCCTTGTGGAGTTTGTCAACCTATTTATTTCAGGAGTTCCATCACATGCCTCACCTTCACCGGCAGCTTGCGTCGCATAACCCCATCTATTAACTGTATTTGACAGCCAGGGCATCCCGTAACCACGACATCCGCCCCAGTAGCCTCAATCGAATCCAGCTTTTTATCGGCAATCCTCTTCGAAAGCTCATAGTAGTACAGGCTGAACGTGCCCGCCATGCCACAGCAGCGGTCAGCTTGGGGCATCTCCACGTACTTTACCCCGGGTAGCGAATTTATGAGCTGCCTTGGCTGACTGGCTATGCCCAAATAACGATTCAAATGACAGGGGTCATGCCAGGTGACCTTTTTCCCCTTTGCTTCCTCAGAAGGCTCATATGCCGAGGCCGGCAGCTCAAGTATGTCAACCAAGAACTGAGAAACATCTTTCACCTTCTCGGCAAATCGGCCATAGGCCTCCATCCTCTCTGGGGTATCTGCCAGAAATTTAGGGTACTCCTTTAGAGCCGAGGTGCAGGTAGCACAATCCGATATAATGTAATTCACCTCGGCCTCCTCGAAAGCTCGAACATTGGTATCGGCCAGCTTCCGTGCGGCGTCAAAATCCCCGGCCCCAAGAAAGACTGGTGCTCCACAACACATTTGCTTCTTGGGTACTATCACCTCCACTCCGTGCCTGGTGAGAAAATCGATGACGTGCTTGCCCAGGTCAGGGAACACATAATCGGTCATACAGCCGATAAAATATCCTACCCGTAGCTTTTTCTCCACACCTGCCGGGGGGCTGTTTACCTCCGGCACCATCTGCCTCAAAAACCTGGGGGCAATCTGTGGGATGTGTCTACCCTTGCCTAAAGCTGAGAGAAAGAAGGCCAAATGTCTGATCGTCCCTTCAGTCTTGGGCAAAAAGAGCCACTGGAACCAAGAAGCCAGTCTGACGATATTACCAAAAAGGATCCGGCGGGGCAGCAACCAGCGGTAAATGATATTATAAGGGAAACTCACACCTCTAGCTCGGACTTTGTCCGCCCGAGCAGCCACAATAACAGTGGGCACCTCGGTCTTGGCCGGGCAATTCACCGCACAGGTGCGGCAGAGGGTGCACCTATTTAGCTTGTCGGCAAATTCCTTGGTATAATCTAGCTCGCCAGCGAGGAGCCCTCTGATTAACATGATCTTCCCCCGGGCTACAGACGACTCTACACGTTCTTCCTGGTAGATAGGGCAGAAAAAGGTGCAAAAACCACATTTCATGCATTGATCCAGATCAGACTGGAATCGCTTTATCTCCTGAAAGCCACCTTCAGTCATGTGCTTCTTCCTCCCATATCTTGCCTGGGTTGAGGATATTATCAGGGTCCAGTATTCGCTTGATTTTCCTCATCAAGTCAATGGCTATCGGATCCATGGCCCTCTTCAAGAAACGCTGTTTCTCCAAGCCTATGCCATGCTCTCCGGAGAGCACCCCACCCAGTGCCAGAGCAGTTTCGAATATCTCCTCCATAGCTTTTTGCGCCTTGGCAAAGTGCTCTTTGTCCCGAATATCGGTGAAGACCGAGGGATGAAGGTTACCGTCCCCGGCGTGGCCGATGAGTGAGATGAACAGCTCATATTTCTTAGAGATCTCATCGCAACGACGTATGAATTCCGACAGATTGTCACGTGGCACGGTTACATCCTCAGCTAGCACGGTATGGGCTGCACCAAACACCGCCGCGAAGCCAGCGCTCCTGGCCTTCCAGAAATTAGCTGCCTCGATTTCATCCTTTGCCATTCTGGCCACCCGAGCTCCGCTCTCCTGAAGAATTCCCAGGATCTGTTGACTCTCCGACTCCACTGCTGCTGGAGAGCCATCTACTTGCAGCAAAAGTAGCACGCCGGCTTCTACAGGAAGGCCAAAGTGAAACATATCCTCCATCCGGCGAATGCAGAAGTTATCCACAAACTCAATCTTCGCTGGTACTACTCCCCCAAACATAATATTAGATACGGCTTCCCCAGCCACTGCCATATTATCGAAAACAGCCATCATCGTCTTGTTGGCCGGAGGTAGGGGCAATAATCTCAAGGTTATCTTAGTTATTACCCCTAGTGTCCCCTCGGCCCCGGTGAAGAGCATACAGAGCTCATAACCAGTCCTATTCTTAGCGGTCAATCCTCCGATTTTCATGATATAACCGTTGGCGAGAACCACCTCCAAGCCAAGCACATATTGCTTAGTTACCCCATACTTAACACAATAGGGCCCACCAGCGTTCTCTGAGACCACCCCACCCAATGTACAGCCAAGAAAACTCTGGGGGTCGGGGGGGAAGAATAGACCCTCCTTGGCCAAGGCCAGATTGAAATCTTGTAAGACTACACCTGGTTCAACGATGGCAAATAGATTAGCCTTGCTTATCTCCAGAATGCGGTTCATTCGGGTGGTGCACAGGACTATTCCACCTTTTATAGGTATTGAACCCCCGCTGACATTGGTGCCGGCTCCCCTGGGAGTCACTGGAATCTTATTCTTGCTAGCCAACTTCATGATCTCGGATACTTGCTCCGCACTGGTGGGCAACACCACCACATCAGGCAAATGAGCCCAGGTAGCCGTGCCGTCATAGGAGTAGGCCGTTAAATCTTCCTTTGATGTGAGCACCCCTTGCTTCCCTACTATTTCCCGAAGTTGCGAGATAATTTCCGACTTTAACATTTCAGCACCCCCAAATTTCTACCCTGCCCCTTCGCTAGCTATTAGAGCAGCGCCAAAGGCAGCTACAGTTTGCGGCTCTTCAGGAACGAGAAGTCTCAGCCCCAAGGCTTCTTCCAGACTCCTGACCAGGCCAGTATCCTTCGCTCCGCCACCAACGACAGCGCAATCTTCCTCAACCCCCAACCTCTCCGCCAGGCTTTGAATTTGAGCTGCCAGGGCTCGGTGAAGTCCAGCCAAAACATCCTCCTTTAAAGACCCCTCTGCAATTCGAGAGATTGCCTCAGTCTCGGCGAACACAGCGCATCCAGTATTGAACTCAATTCGCTTGCTTGACTTAAGCGAGAGTCCACCGATTTCCTCAAGCCTGACCTGCAACACGTGAGCAATGACTTGCAATACTCGGCCACTTCCACCAGCGCACTTCCCACTGTTCAAAAAGGATATAGCCCTTCCCTCGCTATCCAGCTTGATCACCCAGCTGAACATGTCACCAATATCGATGACGGTTCTGACCGAAGGGAATAAATGAAATGTCCCCTTGGCTTGACAGGTTATATCAGTAACAACCTGAGTGGCGGAGGGGACATTTTTTGCCCCATAGCCGGTGGCTACTAGGGAGACCACCCTTTCGAGGGAAAAGTTCAACTTTGCCAACGCATCCTTAATTACCCTCTCAGCCGCCCGCCTATAATTTGCGCCCGAAGGGATTACACTATAGGAGACGATCTGGTTAGCTACAATCACAACCGCCTTGGAAAAGGCAGAGCCAATATCTACGCCAACAAAGCAATCCTTCTGCCTAGGCAAAGAATTTAACTTCCTCCAAGCTCCTTTGCCGCTTAGTCACGGGTAAGCCTTCATTTTTAGCCTTCTTCACTAGATCACGGCCTAATAAAGCCGCACCTATGGCACCTGTGAGCAGAGGGTCAGGTGGTATGAGGACTGGAAGGTCTAATTTGCTCTCCAGGGCCTTAACCAGGCCGACATTTTTGGCCCCGCCTCCGGTGACCATTACCTCCCTCTCTATTCCCAGCCGACTCACCAGGCTGGCAATGCGGGAAGCAATCGCCTGGTGGAGCCCGGCGAGAATATCATTCAGGGGTACGCCACCGGCTAGCTTGTTTATCACCTCCTGTTCAGCAAAAACAGTGCAGGTGTTACTGATCTCCGCCGGATTCCTGGCTGTAAGCGATAGTTCCCCTATCTCTTCCAATTTCACCCCTAGGGCTCTAGCAGTTATCTCCAGAAATCTCCCCGTCCCAGCAGCACATTTATCATTCATGACAAAGCCAACCACCTTGCCCCCGCTTAACTTTATTCCCTTAGAATCCTGCCCTCCTATATCTATGATCGTTTTCACGGCGGGAATAAGGCTGGCCACGCCCCTAGCATGGCAGGATATCTCGGTTATCTGCTTGTCAGCGAAGGCAACGTTAATCCTGCCATAGCCGGTAGCTATTACATAGGTTATCTCATCAAATGACAGAGAGGCCTTTTCAAGGGCCTCCTCCATTACCTTATTGGCCAATTTTCTCTGTTCAGGCGTGGTAACCCTCACCAAGGAGATCACAACCTCTTCCTCGCCCATTATGACTACCTTGGTCATGGTGGAGCCTATATCCACACCAGCGAAGTAGTCCACCTCTCCATTCCTCCAAGGCACGGAAGCTCTCAGACCTCTACCTTCCGACTCTTAATCGACTCCAAGGTTTCTATAAAGGCATCTATTTTGGCCCGTGTTTCCGCTTCCGAGTAGGAACTGATATCTATCATATCGCTCTCCAGAACTAGGGAGGGCAATTCTCGATATTCCACTTCCTTCCTGTCCTCCTTCAGAATCAAGACGGGTATAGGCTTATATATCTTAGCTAGCTGGTTCACCTGCCAGAGCAAGCCCACATGCCAGCTACGACAGGAATAAGCCTCATGAATCACCACACCGTCTATCTTATACTCCTCAATCCAAGTGATTAGTTTCTCTACATCCGGCTCGGAGCCGGGGCGCTTCCTAGCTTTATCCCACCAGTACGTCTGGCGTCTCATCCACCTCCAGGCCATATACTCCAAGGGGTCATCGGTCCTTGGTAAATCAAGCTCTCTTGCCGGATACACCAGCTCATTATAAGTAGACTCCACAGGAAACACTGCCCCCTTGCTCCAAAAATAATTAAAGTCCATCAGTGCAAACCAGGAAGGAAGACCTCCAGGCCAAATAAGGCGATACTTTTCCTCCGGGATCACTCCCAGACCGCGTTCCACTTTATACTTCAGCTCATCTCGAAGGTCCCTATAGAAGTCATGAGCTTCCTGTGTGCCCATCATGAAGGCCTGAGGCACCATGGTATTCATAGCGTCCCCGGTATCCATAGGCGTGGGGACGGCTTTACGCAGTTCGCGACACTCTGCATGTAAATCAGTGGTCTCATCAGCCAGCTTGATGACTTCCCACAGCCTATCCCAGTCCATCTTCCCATGGAGGTGCTCTTCAAGAAATCTAACCAGGCCCCTAAGGTCCTCGGCTAAATATTTTACGTAGTAGGGCTCGACCTCACGACGGTCAATGTCGTCCTCGTAGAGTGGCCAGAGGGCAGCGCAATTATAGACGGGAACATCGGGCATAAACTGCTGAACGGCTTGATACCACTTATTCCTCGGGTCACAGATTATCTGACCACTGGACAACATGACGTCAGGTCTCGCTTGCCCGCCCCAGGGTGCCTCAGGTGGCATGCTGCCTAATTCCTCACGCCAGGCGTCGAAGCCCAATCCACAGGTAGCATACGTGCAGAGAGAACGGGAAAAACCCAGGGAGTCCGCCTTGTCCAAGAACCTTTGTGTGTCCCGCTTGGCCCCGCATATGCCGGCATAGTTTTCAGTCCACATTGGAACTATATCCATCGCCCGGATGATTTCATCGTAGTTAGATTCTATAAAGCAATAGGCTATGGCTTTTCCTTGTGCCTTTGCCTCCACAGCGCCGCCAATAGCTGCCTTCACCATGGGGGCAACCCTCATAGCGGCTACAGTTCCATATTTTCTTCCCCTTTTCCCCTCTACAGGGTATTTCTCGGGCCACTTTTGTTCTGCCATATGCTCTCCTCCCAAAGCTACCAGCTAGTAATCATCTCCAGAAAAGCCTGAATCCTCGTGCGTAACCTTCCAATGCTGGCCATTGAGTATTCATCCTCTAGATGGAGCACCGGGATGTTTAAAGACTCAATATACTTCACCCTCGCCGGAACTTCAAAGCCAAAGGGGTCGCAATATTTCAAGATGTAAAGTATCACAGCATCAACCTTAAAGTCCCTGAGAGAGCTGCCAATGTGGCCAAATCTCAGCTCTAGATAGTCATCGTATGTTCCCTCAGTCCATTCCACATAAGTGCGGGGGCATTTTAGCCTCCGGAGATAATGGTCAGCTATGCCATCCAAGGGATCTGGGGTAATATCTGTGGGAGGAAAATGGTCCCGGCTACCGACACATACACTGTCAGCTACTACGCTAGCCCCGCTGTCCTCGATCAATTTAATCAAGGTAGCGTCATCGACCTGGGCACCAATAACCATTATTCGAGGTAATTTCTGAACAGGGGAAATTCCCTTCCTCTGCTTTACCTCGTCAACAACCCTGCTGAGTAGCTCGGTAGATTCCTCAACTGGGAGGCTCATTGAGGCCACCAGTACCTTGGTTATCTCCGTGCCTGAGATCAAAGGCGGGTCTGATTTTCTGAGCTCATATAACTCTCTCACCTTGGCCCGGTTTTCATTATAGAGCCTGCTCGTCCGGATCAAACTTTCATCGGAGACTTCCTCCCCAGCGAAATTCCCCAGACTCCTTCTAAAGGTATCGAGCTCCGCCTTGAAGAATTCCAGCGATATATCCTTGGCCGTATGTGGGAGGTTGAGAAAGTGGGAATAGGGCAATCCAAGGCTATATCTTATGGTGCTATAACTTCGAGTAATGCTATCACAGGCATGGGGTATGATTATGCCATCCAAGAAATCATAGTTGCCTTTCAGCGTAATATCAAAACAACTGCGAACCAGTGGACAGACGATGGTCTCCATCTGGGTGTCAGCCTTGGTGATTGGTTCTTTTACGCTTCCTTTGATTCTAAAGGGGATAAATCCAGCAGCAGTAACTATCTCCAGGGGAGTGAGGGAACAAAGATAACCGATGATCTTCTTGCCTTGTTTCTTTAATTCCCTAGCTCTAGAGCCATAATCCTCATAATATTTCTCGGCCGTGCTCAATCCTCCATCGGGTCTAAAATCATCCTCCGGCATATTTCAACCTCCTAAGGAATAGCCTCTAACCCCTCAGAGAATCGCCTTTTCATCCTTGAACCTAGCGATGTCCTCCCAACTATAGCCCAACTCCAGCAGTATCTCTTCGGTGTGTTGGCCAAATTCTGGCGGTTCTCTTCTTACCGATGCTGGCGTCTCACTAAAATCCCAAGGGAAGCCAATCATCTTCGTTCGGCCCAGCACAGGATGATCAAACCAGATGACATAGTTGTTAGCCGTGGCCTGGGGATCATTGATCACCTCGGTTGGTGTCTGAATAGGGGTATAGATCAGCCCCTCTTCCTTGAATACCTCAAACCACTCATCTCTGCTCTTGAGGGCGAAGATTTCATCAAAGATGGCAATGAGTTCCCTGGAGTGCTCACCCCTAGCCTCAATGCTGTTAAAGCGGGGGTCGTTTATTAGATCCTCCCGGCCTATTGCCCGACAGACATTGGGCCAATATCTGTCTGGTTGTAGGTGAGCTAAAATGAACCACTTATCATCCTTAGCTTTGTAATGGTTGTAAAGAGGGTTACCGGCTTCAGCCCTGACCTCCCGAGGGAATTCCTGACCTAAGATAGCAGGAGCAGAGAGGATAAGGCTCTCCATGCACATTAGACTGCCCATCAGGGAGGTATCCACCAATTGCCCTCTGCCCGTTTTCTCCCGGGCGTACAGAGCAGCACAGACTGCCCAGGCACAGACCATGCCACCCAGCTCATCAGCCATCCCCGGCAAGAGATACTGGGGCGGGGTACCTCGCTCACCCACGCTCATCATTGTCCCTGCTCTACCAAGCCCGGTGTAGTCAAAGGAAAGCTGATGGGCATCAGGGCCTTTTCTGCCCCAGCCCGAGGCATGAGCATAGATTAGCCGAGGATTTCGAGCCAGGAGTTCCTCTGGGCCAATACCCAGCTTCTTCGGAGCTTCGATGCTCATATTGGTCACAAACACGTCAGCGGCGTCAATTAGCTTCAGAAATATCTCCTTCCCCCTTTCCTGACCCAAATCTAAGACAATGCTGCGCTTATTGCGGTTTTGATTCTCAAAATAATAATTTCGTCCCTTTAAGCCAACCATGGTCCCGATGATCCTCATAAACCCTCTCGCTGGATCTCCGGTCGGAGGCTCGACTTTAATCACATCAGCACCTAGATCCCCCAGCTTGGTCCCACAGACTGGCCCTTGCTGAAAGAAAGTTATCTCTATCACCCTGACTCCGTCTAACGGTCCTGGCATTTTTCCTCTGCCCTCCTTTCTAACTCTGGAACAATTATACTAGACGTCTTGGCAACATGACAACCTATCTGATATGATGAAGATAAAGCCGCGCTTAAAGAGCCGGCACGAAAATCTTATTTAAAGAAGGCCGTCCTACTACCAAAGGCCCTTAAGGGGGATGTTGATGAAAACATCTGACGGTGTCTTTAGCCTCATGGAGAAGGAAGGACTAACCACCTTAGAAATCTTCTATGACCGCAGGGCGGATAAGTTTCTGCTTCGAGGCATGAAAGAGTGGGATGATAACCTGCACTTTGAGAGGTATAACACCGACTTCACCGTGGAAGATATCTTGACCAGCGATTACTTCGCGGTAGGCACCCAGAGGCTAATCTCCAGCTTTACCAAAATGGGCTTGAAGGATTATCTAGAGCACATTCAGACGCTTATAAAGGAAACAAAATGTCACGGCATCGAGTTCTACCATCATCGAGCGAAGAATATCAGGGCAATGTACTGCAAGCACGTTAATGTGCTGGGCATAAAGAATAAACATCAGGCCATTCGAGCAGGTGCAATGCGTCGCCATGAACTGGATGAGCCAGAGATAGACGTTATACTAGACGGCTTGAACATTGCTCGAGCCATGGCCTATAAAAACGCTATAGCCAACATACCTTATGGCGGTTCAAAGATACTGGTCCAGTGTGACCCGGTAAGGCTCGATGATTTTGAGGCGATGGGCTTTCTGGCCTATGTAACCGACCGTAGTCGGTCGTTCACCGGGCCCGATATGAACTTCGAGCCTGAGATGGCCGATGTTATAAATGAGAGATTCACCAAAAACTTCGTAAGCGGTAGAAAGAGTCCGATGGGGGCCTCCGGCGGGCCCACTGCCTATGGAGTATATCTAGCTATAAAGGAAGCCTGTGACTTCGTCTATGGCAGCCGAGACCTGCACCACAAAAGGGTAGCCATCCTCGGGATAGGTGAGGTGGGCTACCCCTTGGCCGAGTATCTCTTGGACGAGGGAGCAGGCCTTATAGTTAGTGATAGGCATGCAGAGAAGGCAAGGAGGCTTCAGGATAGATGGGGAACAGACCGGGTTAAGCATGTAAGGCCAGATGAAATATACCTGGTAGACGCCGAAGTCTTCTCTCCCAATGCAACAGGGGGAATAATAACGGAGGACAGAATAAAAGACTTCAAATTCAAGATAATAATAGGAGCAGCCAATAATCAGCTGAACGCAACCAGCAAGGAAGGTGAGCTCAAGCTGGCTAAGAAGTTAGCCGATGCTGGTATCCTCTTCGTCATTGACTGGGCACATAACTCGGGTGGTGTTCTGTGTGCCTGGGCAGAGTGGCTCTTCGGGAAGAAAGCCTCCTTCGAGAGATTAAAACCAAGGATAGAACTAGTCTGCAAGGACCAATTTCGGGAATTGCTCGAAGAGGCTAAGGCAACTGGCAAGACCCCAACCGAGCTGGCCTACCAGAAGGTTGAAGATATAGTGTACTCAGGTGCCGAGTTCGAGGAATCATTATAAACCTTGAGTTCCTTCTCTAAGGCTAAGGAGTATATTTCCTCTCCCTCCCAGGAGTTCATTTATGAACTGACGGGAGGAGAAGGATTAGAGCAAGCTCTGGAAGTGGCACGGGAAGTCTTCGTTGAAGAACAAGGCATTCCGGTGCAACTGGTTGAGGAAGGAAAGGAAACGGCAACTTACCTAGTGGTCAGAACAGGACAAAGGGCGGTGGGGACGGCAAGAATAAGGCTCCTGAGCCCCACGCTGGCCAAGCTGGAGCGGATGGCGGTCTTGAAGTCCTTCCGTAACCAGGGGATAGGAAAAGGCATTATTTCCTTCCTTGCTCGTGAATTGAAAGCCAGGGGGATAACAAAGCTGAGGCTTAATGCTCAGCGGCAGGTTGTCGCTTTCTACCGCAGATGCGGCTTCAGGGAGGTGGGTCAGCCTTTCCTGGAAGCCGGAATTGAACATCTTAGGATGGAGAAACACCTTTAACCTTTATAGAGGAGGGAGGATGAGCCAGATAAAGAGGATAGCTGTGTTGGGAGGAGGAAATGGGGCTCACACGATGGCCGCCGACTTAACGCTGAAGGGATTCGAGGTAACGCTGTGCGAAGCACCAGAGTTTGAAGCAGGCTTTCGCACCACTCTGGAACAGCAAGGGGTCACGCTCATTGATGCTTGGGGGGAGGAAAAGTTTGTCCGGGTGTACAAGGCAACTACCAACTTCAGGGAAGCGGTGGAAGGGGTGGATTATATTATGCTGGCCATTCCTGCTATAGGGCATGAGCGTTTCTTCAATGGCATAATGCCTTATTTGGAAGACGGCCAGA
>CAZJSO010000041.1:0-7753 GCA_964548795.1 uncultured Dehalococcoidia bacterium
ACGAAGAGCCGAGCTAGAGTGGCTGCTGGACGATTCTGGCTAGGGGGGTGAAGCGGGGCGGGACTAATTTTTTCGCCTGGGGTGGAAGTGTTCGGTAACCTCGGCGGATGGCTCCTGCAACCAGTAAGAAGGAGAATGACCAGGACAGAAAGGACTGCAGCTAAGCTGACCGCCCTCAAACTTCCTCTCCTTTTTCAGCCTTAAATTAGACCAATCACACCCCCATGTCAACTTAAGGCGTAGCCTGCCTGGATGGTCAAAAGCATGCGGAGGGTTATATAATAGTGTTGTCCAGCAGGTGGGTGCTTTGTTTGCTTCCTCTCTAAAAAAGGTCAAGAAATCCTGGCTGGGGAAGATAACCCAGCTCTTCGAGCGCCCAGAGATAGATGAGCACCTTTGGGAGGAGCTGGAGGAGCTTCTCATCCTGGCTGATGTAGGTGTCACCTCCTCTGCCAGACTCATTAAGGCACTGAGGGAGAGGGTGGAGGGGGAGAGGATTAAGGAATTAGCCCTGGCCAAACAGGTGCTGAAGGAGGAGATGGTTCGGATGCTCCAGTTTGACCAGAAGCCCTTCTCTAGGAATGGTAAGCCTGAAGTGGTACTGGCCGTGGGGGTGAACGGGACGGGCAAGACCACTTCCATCGGCAAGCTGGCTTATCGGCTTAAGTCTCAAGGCAAGGAGGTAATCCTGGCCGCAGCGGATACTTTTCGGGCAGCGGCCATTGACCAGCTAAGATATTGGGGGGAGAAGGTCAAAGTTCCGGTCATAGCTCATGGCCAGGGTGGCGACCCCGGGGCGGTGGTCTTCGATGCCTTGGAGGCAGCCAAGGCGAGGAGGGTTGACTTCCTCATTGTGGATACCGCCGGCAGACTCCACACCAAGTTCAATCTCATGGAGGAGTTAAAAAAGATAAAGCGAGTGATTGACCGTGGAGAGGTCGGGTCGGAAGTCTTACTGGTGCTGGATGCCACCACGGGGCAGAATGGGCTGACCCAGGCCAGGTACTTTACCGAGGCCGTGGGGGTGGATGGGATTTTTCTGGCCAAGCTGGACAGCACTGCCAAGGGGGGAATAGTCCTGGCCATCTGCGATGAACTCAAGATACCCATCTGGTTCGTAGGTACCGGTCAGGAGCTCGGGGACCTGGCTCCCTTTGATCCGGTCGAGTTCGTAGAGGCAATAGTCTCCTAGCAGGATGTTCAATGTTCACCCATCTTCATGTTCATACCGAATATAGCCTGCTCGATGGACTTTGCCGCATTCCGAAGCTTGTTCAGCGAACCAAGGAGCTGGGAATGGAGGCCCTGGCCATCACCGATCACGGTGCACTTTATGGCCTCCTTCAGTTTTATCTTCAAGCTAAAGAGGCTGGGATTAAACCAATCCTTGGCTGCGAGTTCTACCTCGCCATCCAAAGCCGTTACTCGAGGAAGGCTCCTGAGCGAAGTCCCTACCACCTCGTTCTTCTGGCCAAGAATCGAACCGGGTATCACAACCTAATAAAGCTTTCCACCCGGGCCTTTCTGGAAGGCTTTTACTATAAGCCACGGGTGGATAAGGAACTCCTGGAGCAATATCACGACGGGCTGATTGCCCTTTCTGGTTGCCCTCAGGGGGAGCTGGGGAGGCTTATTCTGGAGGGGAGGATTGAGGAAGCGGAAAAGGCCGCTCTATGGTATAAAGAGGTCTTCGGAGATTTCTACCTCGAACTCCAGCAGCATGATATACCCGAGCTAGGTCAAATAAACCGGGAACTCGTTAGAATCGGCCGCAAGCTTGATATCCCATTGGTAGCTACCAACGATGTACATTATGTCAACCGTAATGAGTCCCAGGTTCATGACCTTCTGCTCTGCATTCAGACGAATTCTACCGTATACGACGAGAAACGCCCTCGCATGGCTGATGATTCCTTTTACCTCAGGAGTCCCCAGGAGATGGCAGAGCTTTTTTCAGATTATCCGGAAGCCCTGGCCAGTACTGAGCACATCGCCGAGATGTGCGAGCTAGAACTTGAGCTGGGTAAATTTTACTTCCCTGAGGTGGAGCTTCCTTCAGGTAAGACTGCGGACGATTATCTGGCCGAGCTTTGCTGGAGGGGGCTCCCCTCCCGTTACCCTGAGGTCACCCCGGAGGTTGAGCATCGCCTGCGCTACGAATTGGATGTGATCCGGCAAATGCATTTTGCCAATTACTTTTTGGTGGTCTACGACGTCATTTCTTTCACCCGGAGTCGGGGGATTTTCTTTGGGGTGCGGGGCAGCGCTGCCGCCAGCCTGGTACTCTACTGCCTGGGTGTGACGGATATCGATCCCCTGGCTCATAAGCTGATTTTTGAACGTTTCCTTAACCTGGAACGTCGGGAGATGCCAGACATTGACCTCGACTTCGAGGATGACCGTCGGGACGAGGTCCTGAGATACGTGGCCCAGAAATACGGCTCCGACCGGGTAGCTCAGATCATTACTTTCGGCACCATGGGGGCCAGGGCTGCCATAAGGGACGTGGGCCGGGCATTAGGTATGTCCTATGGGCAGGTAGACCAAGTAGCTCGGCTAGTGCCCCAAGTGGGAGCAGACTTGAAGACCGCTTTAGAGGAAGTTCCACAGCTTCGTCGAGTTTATCAGGAAGACGAAGAGATAAGGCGGCTTATTGACTCAGCTATTCAACTTGAGGGGGTAGCCCGCCATGCCTCCACCCATGCGGCAGGTGTGGTTATCTCTGACCGGCCCCTGGTTGAGGTAGTACCTCTGCAGCACCCTACCGGTGGTGGAGAAGGTCTAAATACCACTCAGTTTGCCATGGAGGATCTGGCTGCCTTAGGCATGCTGAAGATGGACTTCCTGGGCTTGGCCAACCTCACCATCCTGAGGAAGGCTGGAGAGCTAATTGCTCAGACACTCGGTTCCCAAGTAAATTTGGATCGGATTCCCCTAGATGATGAACGCACATTTGAGCTTCTTTCCTCAGGGGAGACCATCGGGGTTTTTCAACTTGAAGGCTCTGGTATGCGGCGGTACATCAAAGAGCTTAAGCCAGGTCGCTTCGAAGACCTGGCTGCCATGGTAGCTTTATACCGCCCGGGGCCAAAACAACAGCTCCCCACTTTTATTGCTGCCAAGCAGGGTCGCATGCCCATAAGATTTCCCCACCCTGCTCTCGAGGAAATTCTGAGGGACACCTATGGCGTCATAGTATACCAGGAGCAAGTCTTGTTCATCACTCAGGCCTTCGCTGGCTATACCTTGGGGGAGGCGGACGTGGTGCGCAAAGCAATGGGTAAGAAAATTCCGGAGATCATGGAGCGGGAGAAGAGCCGCTTCCTTGAAGGAGCCAGGCGGAAGGGCTTCCCTGAAGACGTGGCAGAGCAGGTGTACGAGCTGATTGAACCCTTCGCTGGCTATGCCTTTAATAAGGCTCATGCGGTGAGCTATGCCATGCTGGCTTACAAGACCGCTTACCTCAAGGCCAACTATCCGGTGGAGTTCATGGCGGCTCTGCTTACGGTTAACCTGGGGAAGCATGAGAAAGTTGCCTCGGCCGTAGCTGAATGTCGGCGGTTAGGAATAAAAGTCCTGCCTCCGGATGTGAATCACAGCGAAGAAGCATTCACGGTGGAAAAGGGCAGCGAGGGTGAGCTCAGCATTCGCTTCGGCCTGGGTGCGGTGAAGAATGTGGGCAGCATGGCCATCAGACCAATCCTGATCACTCGGCAGGAGAGTGGCCCTTTCAAGTCTATTGAGGATTTCTGTCGCCGCACCGATCTCCGCGGAATGGGCAAAAAAGCTCTAGAGAGTCTCATTAAGGCGGGGGCTTTTAACTCACTGGAAACTCGGGGCAAGCTTCTGGGTAGTTTGGACCGCATTCTCAAACTATCTCAGCAAGAGCAGCAGCTCCGGGAAAGTGGGCAGCTCACCATGTTTAACCTCTTTGGTGAAAGCACCACCTCACCTCTCCCCAGCTTGGAGCTGGAGGAGGTGCCGGTAAGTCCCAGGGAAACACAGTCATGGGAGAAAGAGTTGCTGGGGGTTTACCTTTCCAATCATCCCTTGAGTGTTGCTGCCCCTGGCCTTTCTGCTGAGGTGAGTGCGCTCTGTGGTCAGATTGACGAGGAGATGGTGGGCCAGGAAGTCACCCTGGCGGGAATGGTCACCTCCGTCAGGCCAATGAAGACAAAAACTGGCCGTGACTTTGTCAGTGCGGTATTAGAGGATCTTGAGGGGGACATTGCGGTGATCGCCTGGCCAGAAGTCTATCAGCAAACCTCTGATCTTTGGAAGGAGGGGAATATACTCCTGCTGCGGGGCAAGGTTGAATCAAGACGTGGCCAGGTGCAACTCACCTGTCTGGCAGTTACGCTCTACCAGACGGCGCAGGGCGAGGTTCCTCATCCCCATCAGCTTCTCATCCGCCTTAACCAGACTGACGACGCCCAAGCTGATATTGGCCGACTCCAGCAGGTGGTGACTTTGTTGGAGCAGTTCCCCGGTCAGGATGAGGTAATCCTGCGCATCCCCGATGGCGGGTCTGTTCTACGACTTCAAATGCCCCATCTCAGCGTAGGCTTGTGCCCCGAACTCCAACAAAGGCTCTCTGAGTTAGTGGGCCGAGATAACCTGGAGGTCAGATAGCCGGCGTGGAGAGTTGGGAGTCGGTGCTTACCACTCAAGGGCAGCTTGAAGCTGAGATGTACTGCGATATCCTCCGAAAGGAGGGAATTCCGGCCTTGGTTCAGCCCCGAGACGCCGTCTCCTTTCTCGGAGTCTCCTCTTTCCCCTGTCGGGTTATGGTTCCCAAGGACATGCTGAAAGAGGCCAAAGCAGTTCTCTCCGATTATTTGGAGGGTCAAACCGGGTGAAGAACTGACCTCCGTTCGAATATAATAAAAATTGGAGAGGTGTTTTTCCTGAAGAAGGGGGCTTTCGAGTGAAGCGAGATTATTACGAAATCCTGGGCATAGGCCGGGATGCCGACGAGGAGGAGATCAAAAGGGCCTATAAGAGGCTGGCTATGAGATATCACCCTGACCGCAATCCAGGTGACCCCCAGGCAGCCGAGAAGATGAAGGAAATAAACGAGGCCTACGCTGTCCTCTCCGACCGGGAAAAGCGCCAACTCTACGATTTGTATGGGCACAAGGGGCTCGAGGGCTATACTTATGATGACCTGGTAGCTGGGGTTGATTTTGGTTCCCTCCTTGAAGAGCTCTTTGGCAGCTTCTTTGGGGGCAGCGGCCTTTTTGAAAGCCTTTTTGGTGGGATGGGCCGGCGGGCTAATTCCTCCCAACGGATTTACGCTCGCCGTAAGGGTCGGGATATCGAGAAAGAGTTGGAGATATCTTTGGAGGAAGCAGCCTTTGGGTCGGAGAAGGTGGTGAGCTTTACCCGGTCCCAGCCCTGCCCTCGCTGCCACGGGAGAGGAGCGGAGAAGGTAGAGAGGTGCCCTGAGTGTGGTGGCTCGGGGCAGGTGGTGCTAGAGCGGAGAACTGGATGGGCTTACTTCCGGCAGATTCAACCCTGTCCCCGCTGTCATGGAACTGGAATGATTTCCGGGGAGGTCTGCCGACTTTGCCGGGGAAGTGGGGTGAGGGAGGTGGAGCAGAAGGTCAGGGTAAAGATACCTAGAGGCGTTGATTCTGGCCAGGTCATAAAGCTAGAGGGGGAAGGGGAAGCGGGGGAAGGAGAATATCCAGGCGACCTTTACCTGGTGCTCAAGGTCAGGCCTCATCCGGTGTTTGAGAGAAGAGGGTACGATATCTGGGTGGAGAAGGAGGTCACCTTTACCCAGGCCGCTTTAGGGGGGCGAGTATATGGGATTCCGGGACTCGAGGGGGAGCTGGAGCTGGAAATTCCCGCCGGTACTGAATCAGGTGCGGTCCTCGAGGTAAAAGGCAGGGGGATTCCCTATCCAAATGAGGAAGGCAGGGGTAGTGAATTCGTGCGGCTTAAGGTGGTCATCCCCGACAGCTTGAGTCAGGAAGAGATAAACTTACTGCGGCAGTTCGAGCATCTGAGGATCTCTGCCCTGGACCCTCTTTTCCTCTCACAGAGGCGCTTTGGACTTCTAGCTTTACCCCCAGCGAAGGAGGTGGAGAATGACCCAAGAACTGGGTAGGCTGGAGAAGCCTTCAGTGGAGAAGTTCAGGGGAAAGCGTAAGCTTTTCTTTGTGCCCCTCCTCTACCCTGGTGAGGGAATGCCCCAGGAGCTTCAAGAGAAGCTAGACCGCTATTGGCTTGAGGTTGAGGAACAGCTTGGGAAATTGGAGGAGAAGCTAGGAAGGGCCAGGAAGATCTTTCATGAGCTGATTTACTCCTCAGGGGAAGAGGGGCTGAAAGCCCTGGAGAAGCTCAATGCCAGAAGCTATCAGCTTACCAAGGTTGAATGTGAGAATGGCGCTGAAATCTGGCCCATAGAGGAGAGAGAGCTGACCGAAGAGTGGCTTGACTGGCAAAGGTGTTTTCTGACTGGCCTTATCAGTGAGAGGGTGAGGAAGCAGGTTCTCGATTTTTACCTGGAAGCGGAGCGCAAAAGATATGAACATATGGCTAGGCGGATTGATGCAGGTTTAGCCGACAAGGAAGCTGGCCTGCTGTTCATCCGGGAGGGGCATCACATTCAGTTCCCAGCCGATGTAGAGGTATTCAGCATCTATCCTCCCTCACTGGATGAAATCCATAGGTTTCTTCAGGAAAGGGCTCAGGCACCAGAGGCTTCTAGTTGAAGGAGCCTCTTCTTGAGCTCCGTCCCGCCGGCGAACCCCACAAGCTGACCGTTGCTGCCGATCACCCGGTGGCAGGGGATAATGAGGGGGAGGGGATTACGCTTAAGCGCCTGGCCCACAGCTCGAAAGGCGTGTGGCCTGCCTATTTCCCCGGCCACCCAGGCATAGCTTCGGGTCTCCCCATAGGGAATTAGACGGGTTTTCTCCCAAACAAGCTTGCGGAAAGGCATGGCTCCGCTCAGGTCAAGCTGGTCGGGGAACTGAACCGGCTCCCCTTTAAAGTAGCGCCGAATTCTGTGGAGCAGGTCTCCAAAGGATTGTTCGCTTTGGCGGGCTTGGGGAAAGGGAAGGGCAAGTTCCTCTAGGACTGCTTCAGCGTTGGGTCTGGGCAATACCACTCGTAGCAGTCCTCTCTCCGACCCCGCCACCCCCATCCACCCCCAGCAAGTTTCGAAAACCGCGTAGACAAGCGTTATTTTAAACCCTCCAAGGGTTGAATCTTCACTCTAGGTCTTCTTCGGTGAGGAGCTTTAGGCCATTCTCCCGCAGCAGAGCAGCGGTAACTCCGTCACCTTTGATGAGGCAGCTCAAGTAGCGTCCACCCTCATGTCTTAGCCCCTGGGTCTGTCCGCAGCCACAGGAGGGGCTTCGCTGTTTGAGGATGGCCTCCTTTATCCCGAAGAGCCTGGCAATTTTCAAGGTCTGCTGGGCACCCCGGACGAAGTTCTGGCTCACGTCCTGCCCCTTGGCATAGCAGACCTTGGCCCTGCCGCTGAGGACATCCTGTCCATCCCCGCCCAGTATCCCGCTTGGCTCCCTTGGGGTGGGCAGGCCCCCGAGCTGCTCCGGGCAGACTGGGATCAAAACCTCCCTTTTTAGCAGCCTCATCACCTGCTCATCCGGCTTGCTCTGCCCATCGTACCGGCAGTTTATCCCTATCAGGCAGGCCGATACAAGTTTCATGCGCATCTTGAATCGTACCCCTTTAGCCTCCTCCTGTCATCTCGCCAAACTTTATCCGATGCTGTAAA
>CAZJSO010000041.1:7763-10766 GCA_964548795.1 uncultured Dehalococcoidia bacterium
TACAAGTTTCATGCACATCTTGAATTGTACCCGTTTGGCCCCCTCTTGTCATCTCTAGGGATGAGAACTGGCCAAACTGCCTGATTTAGGTGACACCCCTCATCCGATGCTGTAAAATCGAGGCGTGTTGATTGGTGAGCTGGCCGGAATAGGGGCAGCTCTCGCTTGGGCTGGCGGCGGCCTGTTTATCAAGCCTGTAAGCGATAGGTTTAACCCCCTTTTAATAAACACCTTGCGTATCGGCCTAGCCTGGCCCATCCTGATTCTCATCGTCATCCCTTGGAGAGGGGTGGCCGGTCTTGGCTCTCTTGATTGGCACTCCACAGCTTACCTAATTGGCTCTGGAATTATTGGGCTGGTTATCGGGACAACGGCTTACATCCGCGCCCTCAGCCTGGCCGATCTCTCCAGAATATACCCCATTTGCTATGGTTCTTGGATTTTCTTCACCGCTCTTATAGCGGCCACCTTCCTGGGGGAGTCAATCTCTTACCTCACTGCCATGGGAGCGACCCTGGTCCTGCTCAGCATTTTCCTGCTGGGGGGTTCTTCACTGAGGGCGGGGAGGAAGAGGACGAAGGCCGAGCTCAGAGGGATATTTATTGCGCTGTTTGCCGGGCTTTGTTGGGGGATAGCCGTTACACTCCTGAAATTGGGCCTTCGCTCGGTGGACCCCATAACTGCCAATGCCGTTCGACTTCCTTTCGCTGCCATAGCCCTGGCGTTGTTAACCTCCTGGCAAGGCGGCGCAGAGTATGGAAGGCTCTCGCTGAGGACCCTGGCCATGATCGAGATTGCCGGGATCCTGGATCAGGTGATAGGGAGCGTGCTGTACTTTTTGAGCATTAAGCTTGCTGGGGCTACTGAGGCGACGATACTTGCCTGCACTTCCCCGCTATTTGCCCTCCCCCTTTCGATCATCTTTTTGAGGGAGAAGCTAACTTGGCGAAAAGGCCTGGGCGCTCTGATTTGTGTCCTGGGCATGTATCTGCTCGTTTTCAGGCCTTGATGAGGGCCACCCTCTCAAGGCCACTAAGGTCTCGGACAATTTCCACTTCCGCTTGAGGGAAGCTTTCCCGAACAAGCTCGGCCAATTTTGAGGTTTGACCAGGAGCGAGCTCTAGGATGATGGCCCCGCCGGGAAGGAGCTTCGACCTCGCCTCCGGCAGGAGCGCCTTTATGAGATCCAGGCCCCCCACGCCTCCAGCCAGGGCGCCCGGTGGCTCAAAGTGGCGGATTTCCTCTTGCAGGTGGGGTAACTCCTCCTCGGGGACATAGGGCAAGTTGGCCAGCATCAGGTGCACCGGCCGAGGAAGAGGCTGGAGCAGGTCTCCCTGAAGAAATTGGATTCGATTCTCCAGACCATATCGGCGGCAGTTCCTCTGGGCTGCCTCCAGGGCCTCGGGAGAGACGTCGGTGGCATAGACCTGGGCTTCAGGGAGCCTCAAAGCCAGGCTAATGGCGATGGCTCCGCAGCCGGTGCCCACATCGGCCAGGAGCAGGTCTGGTGGGAAGCTTTGGGCCAGCTCCAGGGCTTTCTCCACCAGGATCTCGGTCTCCGGTCGGGGGATGAATACCCCGGGGGCGACGAAGAAATCGAGCCCGAAGAACTCTTTATGTCCGATGATGTAGGCCAGAGGTTCGCCCGCACGCCGGCGCTGGATGAATTCCTGAAATTGCTTCTCCTTCTCGGGAGGGAGTTCTTCTTCCAGCCGCAAGTAAAGCTGGACGCGGTCTAATCCCAGTACCTCCCTGAGGAGTACTTCTGCCTCCAGCCCGGCCTCCTCCCCACTCCTTGGAATCAGGGCTTGTGCTGCTTGGCGAAGGATGTGCCTTAAGTTAGCGATTGCCTCTCCAGAAACGTACGCTGCCTCTGGGTTTAGTCCTCCCTGGCCAGGGCCTTTTCGGCTTTAGCAGCGGCCAGGGCATCGATGAGTTCGTCAAGATTGCCCTCGAGGATGCTTTCCAGATTGTGGAGGGTCAGATTAATGCGGTGGTCAGTTACTCGGGACTGGGGGAAGTTGTAGGTGCGGATTTTCTCCGACCTTTCCCCGGTGCCCACTTGGGAGCGACGGTTGGCAGCCAGCTCCCTTTGCTGCTTAGTTCGTACCTGGTCTAAAAGGCGAGCTCGAAGCACCCTTAGGGCCTTCAGCTTGTTCTTTAACTGAGAGCGCTCATCCTGGCAGGTGACTACTATGCCGGTAGGGAGGTGGGTGATACGGACTGCGGTAGAGACCTTATTCACGAACTGGCCCCCGGCACCGCTGGCCCGGAAGGTATCTATCTTCAGTTCCTCTGGATTTATTTTCACCTCCACCTCGTCCGGTTCGGGGAGGACAGCCACCGTAGCAGTAGAGGTGTGGATTCTTCCCCGGGCCTCGGTTACTGGCACTCGCTGCACTCGATGCACTCCGCTTTCATGTTTAAGGCGGCTGAAGGCCCCTTTACCTCTCACCTCGAAGATTATCTCCTTAAAGCCCCCGATGCCGGTCTCATTCTGACTCATCACCTCTGCCGTCCACCCCTTGGAAGCAGCATAGCGGCTGTACATCCGGAAGAGGTCAGCGGCAAAGAGTCCGGCCTCCTCTCCACCAGCCCCGGCCCGAATTTCCATGATGACATCTCGCTCGTCGGTCTCATCCCGGGGCAATAAAGCCAGCTTGAGCTCTTGAGCCAGGGTTTGCTGCTTTTCTTTGAGCTTCCTAAGTTCCTCCCGAGCTAAAGCCGATAGCTCGCGGTCCAGGTTTTCGTCGCTCAACATTAGTTGGGTGTCCTCCAGCTCCTTAGCCAGGGACTTATACTCCCGGTATTTCTGAACTATATTTTCAAGCTTTGCCTGTTCCCGAGCCAACTCAGCCAGTCGGTTAGGGTTGGAAAGCGCCTCTTCTTGGGCCAAAAGATGTTCGATCTCCCGGTAGCGACTCTCCAGAGATTCAAGCTCAGCAAAATCGTTTTCCATTTTCCTCTATAATTATACTCTAGCCACCCCCAAAATTTGAATTT
>CAZJSO010000042.1:0-1115 GCA_964548795.1 uncultured Dehalococcoidia bacterium
CGATAACGTTAGGGGAAGGGCCCGGGGGAAAAACATCATTTTCCTCATTCAGGCCGATGGAGTCAAAGTGTGCCACTTGGGCGATCTGGGGCATGTGCTCTCTGCCGAGCAAGTGGAGGAGCTGAGCGATACCGATGTGCTGCTGGTGCCGATGGGAGGGGATTCTACCATAGGTGCTGCGGAGGCCGCTGAAGTAGTGAACCTTATTGACCCGAAGTTGGTCATCCCGATGCATTTTCAATCTCAGAAGGGCAAGCCGAATTCGGCTCCTCTGAGCAAATTCCTTCAAGAGATGGGCCTAAGAGTTGCGTCGCCCCTGCCTAAGTTGGCGGTTACTAAAACGAACTTGCCCGCGGAGACCCAGGTGGTAGTACTAGAGCCTAGCCAGTGAAATCAAGATGGCTTGCCTTGGTAAAAGGGCTATGCTAATATAGTATACTTAAGCCTGAAGAAGGTCGCTAAATGGGGTTCGCAAAGATAGATTAAATTTAGCCAGTTTTGTCAGGCCGAGTTTAACCCTCCTCAAAGGCTTTGCGGCGAGCAAATCAAGCGGTGCACTGCGGGGAAGCAAAGAGGTCATAAAGCTAGATGCCAATGAGAATCCCTATGGCCCTTCGCCGCGGGTACAGGTGGCCCTGGGGAGATATCCTTACTTGAACCTCTATCCTGACCCGGAACAAGTTGAGCTGAGGAAATTGCTGGCGTCGTATGCTGGAGTTGCAGCAGAGCAAGTGGTGGTAGCGGCTGGCGGTGAGCGACTTATAGAACTTATTTTGCTTCTGCTCCTCGATCCCGGAGATAAGGTAATTAACTGCCCGCCCACCTTTGACGTCTTTCGCTTGAAGACGCAGATTTACGGTGGCCAGGTTGTGGCAGCACCCCGCGATGAGAATTTCGCCATTGATGTTAAAGCAGTAAAAGAGGCTGTAGATGAGAGGACCAAGCTTATCATATTAGCTACTCCAAATAACCCTACGGGAAACATCATCCCCTTGGAGGACATACTGGAGGTAGTGGCCAGCGGCGTGCCGGTGCTGGTTGACGAAGCATATCACGAGTTTGCCAGGGAGACCGTAGCGCCATTGGTCAGTCGCTACGATAACCTGATGGTCTTG
>CAZJSO010000042.1:1125-5648 GCA_964548795.1 uncultured Dehalococcoidia bacterium
GGTCTTGCGAACATTAAGCAAGTGGGCTGGCCTGGCCGGAATGAGGATAGGCTATGGGATATTCCCGCCCCGTATCGCGGAGTATTTGCGGAGAATCAAACCCATTTACGGAGTAAGTGCTGAGGCCACCATAGCTGTCAGGGCCTCGCTGGAGGACCTTGATTACTTAAGGGGCAATGTAAAGGCCATCATTGCTGAGCGCGAAAGGCTCTTCCATGAGCTAAGCAAATTCAGCTTCCTTAAGCCTTTTCCCTCTCGGGCCAACTTTATCTTTTGCCATGTCCTGAGGGGCAGTGCGCCAAAGCTTTGCCGAGCCCTATGCTCCAGAGGGATACACGTTTGCTGTTTTAACGTCCCCCTCTTGGAGAACTCGATCCGCATAACCGTAGGCAAACCAGAACACACCGATGTTCTGGTCAAGGCGCTAGGGGAGATCGAGACCACGGACTGGGTCGATTCTTAAATCAGACTCTAAACACACCAGCTTGACGCGCTGAAGCAAGAGACGATATAATGAAGCGGGTTTGAGTTTGTTTTTTAGTATTTTGTGACTGAAGAACGGGGCGGGGGTGGGCTGAAAAATTGAACCCTGAGAGAGCGGATTCAGAAGGCGAAGACCACGAAGGAAGTCCTTCCAACCTCACTGTTACCTTGCAAACCGTCGGCTGTAAGCTTAACCAGGCAGAGGCGGAGTTTCTTGCTTCCCAATTTCTTAGGGCTGGCTATGAATTGGTTGAGCCCGATTTGCCGCCTGTGGTTTACATCCTCAACACTTGTACCGTAACCCACGTTGCTGACCGCAAATGCCGTCATATCTTGCGTTCCTATCATCATCGCTACCCTCAGACTCTCCTAGTGGTTACTGGCTGTTACGCTGAGCGTGCGCCCGAGGAGATTTCTCAGATTGAAGGAGTGGGACTGGTTGTGGGTAACAGGGATAAGGCCAAGCTAGTGGAGCTGGTGAGTTCAAGGCTCTCCAACTCTAGTTCAGCCATGGGAGTTCCCACTTTCAGGGCTAGGAGGCCACCAGACTTCTCCCGTGCTCGAGCTCTGGTCAAGGTGCAGGAGGGGTGTGCGGAACATTGCACCTATTGTATTGTGCCTCAGGTACGGGGGCGGGGACGCGACATGCCGATGGATGAAGTGGTAGCCCAGGTCAAGGCCAGGGTGGAGGAGGGCCATCAGGAGGTGGTGCTAACCGGCACTCAGATGGGAACCTACCAGGGTGGGAGCCTGAAAGAGCTAATCCAGCGTATATTAGATGAGACCGGGGTGAGGAGGCTTCGGCTTTCTTCCCTGCAGCCCCAAGACCTTTCGCCAGGTTTACTCCAACTCTGGAAGAGTGGCCGACTCTGTCGTCACCTTCACTTACCGCTCCAAAGTGGAAGTGATTCGGTGCTTCGCCGCATGGGCCGACGCTATTCCACGTCTGAATATCAGCGTGCGGTGAACTTGGCCCGTGAGTTCATTCCTGACCTGGCCATTACCACTGATGTCATGGTGGGCTTCCCTGGAGAAAGCGAAGAGGAATTCTGGCGGAGTTATCGCTTCTGTGATGAACTCGGCTTCGCCCGCTTGCATATTTTCCCTTTCTCTGAACGTCCGGGAACTGCGGCAGCCAAGCTTCCGGGGAAGGTACCGGAGCAGGTCAAGAGATACCGGCGGGATCAGATGTTAAAACTGGCTAAGCTGAGTGCGGAGAGATTCCACCAGAGTTTCCTGGGGAGGAAGTTAGAGGTGCTGTGGGAAGGACAGAAAGACGGCCTCTGGTTCGGTTACACGGATAATTACCTGAGAGTTTTCAGCCAGAGCGAGCGAGACTTAAGGAACCTGGTTCTTCCGGCGAAGCTTGTAGGCGAATTTAAACCGCAGGGTTTAACTGAAGGCCTCGTCGGGGAGATCGGAGCTCCTAATCTAAGCGGAAGGAGTGTGGGGAGATGATGGAAGTATTTAATCCGCTATGGCTAATCCTCTTCCTTTTCTGCCTCGTTGCCTCCGCCTTTTTCTCCAGTTCAGAAACGGCTTTTATCTCTCTTCGAAGGGTAAAGGTAAGACGCTTGGTAGACAGCGGAGTATCTGGTGCAGAGGAGATAGCTAGGCTAACCTCTCGTCCGGAGAAGTTGCTGGCCACGGTGCTCTTGGGGAATAACTTCGTCAACACCGGTGCTGCTGCCCTGGGAACTTTAATGGCGGTTTCACTGCTGGGGAATGAGCGAGGCGCTCTCATAGCTACCCTCGGGGTAACCTTACTCCTGCTGGTCTTCGGTGAGGTCATCCCCAAGACGCTAGCTACCCGTATGAGAGAAGGGATGGCCTTGTTCTATATTCACCCGCTAAGGGCTATCTCGTGGCTTTTATCTCCACTGACGGCCATATTTGCCGGGATCGGCTCCGGCTTGGCTAAGCTCCTAGGAGCTCCGCCACCCCGTGAGCTGGTGAGCGAAGAGGAAATTCGCACCCTGGTCTCCATGGGGCTGGAAGAGGGGGTGGTGGAGGAGTCCGAGGCCGAGATGGTGGAGAAGGTTTTTCGGTTTGGCGACCTCCAGGTGGGCCAGATAATGAGCCCTCGCACTGAGATCGCCTGGGTAGAGAAGGGCATCACCCTAAAGGAATTCCTTTCTATCTATGCCGATAACCCCCATTCACGCTTTCCGGTTTATGAGGAGACGGTTGATAATGTCATTGGCATTCTGGGAATAAAGGATGTCCTTCTGGCACAAGCACGGGGAGAGCTGGATGATGAGGGAGTGATTACCGATCTAGTGCGCCCGACATATTTTGTTCCGGAGAGCAAGCCCATCGGGGAGCTTTTCGAGGAGATGAAATCTGCCAGGGTTCCTATCGCTATCGTGGTTGATGAGTATGGAGGCACTGCTGGCCTGGTAACCCTGGAGCAATTAGCTGAGGAGATAGTGGGCCACCTGGGTGATGAGCTAGCACGGGGGGAGAAGAAGTTCGAGACCGTTGACGTCAACACCTATGAGATTGATGCTGGCATGAGAGTGGATCAGGCTAATGAGGAATTAGGCTTGGACATTCCTTTAGGCGACTACGAGACAGTGGCCGGTTTCATCCTTAGCGCACTGGGGCACATCCCTCGGGAGGGTGAGCAACTGAAGTGTGAAGGGATGACACTAACGGTGACAGAGATGAAGGGGGTTAAGATTGAGAGGGTCCTCGTTATCAAGCAGTAACGCCCCCCTGCAGAGGTTGCGGCTAATCTTCGGCCGAGGAGAGGAGCTGAAATACCTTTCGCATTTGGATCTCATGCGACTCTGGCATCGGGCCTTTCGTCGCGCCGGCATGCCCTTGGCCTATTCTCAGGGCTTCAGCCCGCACCCCCGATTTTCTCTGGCTGCTCCTCTTCCAGTAGGGGTTACCAGCGAAGGGGAACTCATGGATGTTTTCCTGGAGAGGCGCGTTTCGGTGGACTTCTTCTCCCGGGCTATGGCTAGACAACTTCCCTTAGGGATTGAGATATTGGGGGTAAGGGAAATCTGGCCCGGGCTACCCTCGCTCCAATCGCTGGTGCGCTTCGCTGAGTATCGGGTTGAGATCGAGGCGGAGCTAAAGGCGAGGGAGGTACAAGAAGCTCTGCACCGACTGCTGGAGAAGCGGGAGCTCCCCTGGCAGCACCAGAGGGGAGAAGAAGTGCGCCGCTATGACCTCCGAGCACAAGTCGATGGTCTCTGGCTTATTGAGGGAAGCAATCTGAGCTATGCCTTGGGAATGAGACTGCGCCAGGACCCTTCAGGAGCCGGCCGGCCGGAACAGGTAACCCTGGCCCTGGGCTTCTCCCAGCCCCCGAAATCCATCCATCGGCTCAGACTTATCCTAGGACAACCTACCTTCCCCGGACAACGGGCGCGAAGAATCTGAAGCGAAGGGATTGAATTTGGAGCTTATCCTTGTTCGGCATGGTGAGACCCATGAAAATCACCGTCATCGCATTCAGGGGCTTCTCGACACGGAACTCAGCGACTTAGGAAGGAGACAGGCAAGGGCCGTCGCTTATGCCTTGAGAAATGAGCCCATACAAGCAATTTACTCCAGCCCTCTGAAACGGGCTTTGAACACTGCCAGAGAGGTAGATCGGCTTCATGGGGTTGGTGTCCAGATACTGAAGGGGTTGCAGGAGATGGACCTTGGCCGTCTTGACGGGTTACGGTGGCAGGAAGTAGGAGAGAACTATCCTGATTTTTGGCGAAGGTGGCTGGCCGATGCTGCTTCAGCCCAGATCCCCGGTGGGGAATCGCTCACGCGGGTTCAGACCAGGGTCTGGGCCGCTGTGGAGCAGGTGCTAGCTCAAGGCCACCAGGGCCCAGTGGTGCTGGTCAGCCATTTCTTTGCCCTGCTTGCCCTTATCTTCAAGGTGCTTGACCTCCCCCTGTCTGAGTTCAGAAGGATGGAACTTGGGGTGGGGAGCATTAGCCTGCTGCGGCTGGAGGAGGACAGACAAATATTGTATCGAGTCAATGATACCTGCCATCTGGAGGGGATTGCTTGAGCGCTGAAGCCAGGGA
>CAZJSO010000042.1:5658-10124 GCA_964548795.1 uncultured Dehalococcoidia bacterium
CATTAAGGCTCTGCGTCATCGGGTTCTAAGGTTCATTCAGGAGAACCGGCTCCTTGAGGCTCCGTGTCTCCCGCTAGTGGGCGTATCCGGCGGGCCAGATTCGGTCTGCTTGCTTCACCTGCTGAGCGAGTCCAGGGAGGAACTTGGTCTTAAGCTCCACGTAGGCCATCTAAACCACCAGCTTCGTGGGGTGGAGTCAGAGGCTGATGCCGACTATGTTTCCCGCTTAGCAAATCAGCTCGGCCTCCCGGTGACCATTGGGCGGGAGGATGTGCGGGGATATCAGCAAAAGAAGGGTAGCTCACTAGAGGAAGCTGCCCGGGAGGTGCGCTACCGCTTTCTGGCCGCCCTAGCGGAGGAAATCGGAGCTGTAACCCTGGCCCTGGGTCATACCGCCGATGACCAGGCGGAGACCTTGCTGCTGCACCTTATCCGTGGCTCGGGCCTAGCTGGGCTCCGAGGGATGAAGCCACTTAGCTTTTATAATCTCCCCTCCGGCAAGAGCCTGAAATTGATCCGTCCCCTGCTTGATGTTTCCAGGCAGGAGACGCAGGCCTACTGCGAAGCCTTGGGCCTCTCGCCAATTTCCGATTCTTCCAACCGCTCTCTTTCTTATTTGCGGAACCGTGTGCGACTTGAGCTTCTCCCCCTGCTTGAGAGATATAACCCTAACATCAGAGCCGCCTTGCTTCGCCTAGCTCGCCTGGCGGAGGCTGACCTGACCCTTATCACCTCTCTAGTCTCGCAGGTCTGGGATGAGATCGTCCGGGAAGACCTTGGCGGCCTTTGGCTGAATAACCAAGCCTTCTCTTCCCTGTCCCCAGCGCTCAAGTATCACCTGTTGCGGGAGACTCTGCGAAGGCTGCTGGGAGAGCTCCGGGATGTCGAGCTGTCCCATATAGAGAGTTTAGCTCAGGTAATGGCCTCTCCTGCGGGCAAAAGGCTTGTCCTGCCCCAGGGGTTGGGTTTCTATGGTCACTATGAGGAAAGCTGGCTAGGGTATGAACCACCCCCCTGCCCTTTCCCCCCTTTGGAGAAGGACCATGAACTCCTGATCCCTGGTGAGACTCATATTCCTGGCTGGCGCATATTAGCCAGCTTGCCCCAGGCACGGGATGAGGATTCCAAACTCTGTGCCTGCTTTGACTTCGATTCTACCGGTAGCAGGCTTCTGGTTCGGAAGCGTCGGTCAGGCGATCGCTTCCAGCCCTTGGGAATGAATCAGCCGAAGAAACTGCAGGACTTCATGGTGGATGCCAAAATCCCTCGTGCCTGGCGGGATAGAGTACCCCTGGTCTGCCAGGGCGAGGAGATCATCTGGGTGGTGGGGTGGCGGATTGCTCACCGTTTTCGTGTGACTCAAAAGACCCACCAAATTCTTCGACTTGAATTCCAAAGGGGCGAGAGTGCCTGAGCTGCCAGAGGTAGAGACGATAAAGAACGAACTCTTACCCCAGGTGGTGGGGCGCCACTTCGCTCAGGTAAACTTGCTCTGGAAAGCGGCCTTGCGCCGGCCATCAGTCGCGGAGTTCCTCCAGCGGCTTCCTGGCCGAGGAATAGAGGGCCTCAGTCGGCGAGGAAAATATCTGCTCTTCCATCTCTCCGGCGGAAGCAGCCTCATCCTGCACTTCAAAATGAGTGGCCTGCTCCGCCTGGGATCGCCTGGCAGCGATGCGGTGACGGCCATATTCTACCTGGATGACGGGCAAAAGCTCTTCTTCTGTGATCGCCGGAAGTTTGGCAGTATCTGGCTGGTCAAGGATGTGAATCTGGTGCTGGGCAAACTGGGACCCGAGCCTCTTAGCCCTTCCTTCACCTCGGAACTTCTTCGGGTTACAGTGAGCCGACGCCGGGTGCCCATCAAGGTGCTTCTCTGCGACCAGAGCGTCATCGCCGGCATCGGGAATATGTACGCCGACGAGGCTCTATTTGCTGCTGGAGTTCATCCAATGAGACGAGGTGATACTCTCCTCGAAGGAGAGATTCAGCGCCTCCATCAGGCGATTAAGGAGGTTCTGGAGAGGGGAATCAAGAATAAAGGGGCCAGCACTGATACTTACCGTCGCCCTGGTGGAGAAAGAGGAATAGCCCACCACGGGTTTAAGGTAGCCCACCGTGTTGGTCAGCCCTGTCCGCAATGTGGCACCCCCATTGAGCGCATTTTTCTCCGAGGAAGAGGGGCCTATTTTTGCCCCCTCTGCCAGCCGACCGAACCCCAGCCGAGGCTACTTTAAGTTAGGACTGACATCGAAGTGTTTGCTTTGGTATAATGACCTGAACTGAAGATGGAATTCAAGTTTAAGAACGAACTCTTGTTGATAGACTTCCTGACCATCCTCTTGATATTGGTCATCAGCTTCTTCCCCGTAAAAGCCCTGCGCCTTGTCCTGGGCCTCCCTTTTATTCTCTTCTTTCCGGGCTATACCCTTATCGCCGCCCTCTTCCCGCGAAAGACCGACCTTGACTCCATTGAGCGGGTAGCCCTCTCCTTTGGCCTCTCGATCGCCATCGTGCCCCTCATTGGACTTATCCTGAATTATACCCCCTGGGGCATTAGGCTTTACCCCATACTTCTCTCCCTCTCCGGTTTTATCCTGATAACCTCGGCCTTCGCCTGGCAGCGCCGAAGAAGGCTGCTGCCTGCTGAACGCCCTGAGCTCGAACTTCACCTTTCATCCGGCTGGTGGGGAGGGAGAAGCGCCTTGGACAAGGCCCTCTCCCTCGTCCTTATTTTGGCCATACTTGGCGCCCTGGGGACTCTGGGCTGGGTCATTGCTAAGCCGAAGGTGGGGGAGAGGTTCACCGAGTTCTATATCCTGGGCCCCGGAGGAAAGGCCGAGGATTATCCTCGGAAGCTAAAGCTGGGCCAGGAGGGAAAGGTCATCCTGGGTATCATAAACCGGGAGCATCAGCAGATGGGCTACCGAGTAGAACTCCTGATAAACGGGGAGAAAATCAAAGAGATTGGGCCGGTTACTCTGAACCACGACCAGAAGTGGGAGAAGGTGATCAGCTTCAGGCCTCGGAAGGAGGGAAGAAACCAGAAAGTGGAGTTCCTGCTTTATAAGATAAGGCATCTAGGCAGGGCGAGGGATACCTTGCTCCGGCTCCGGCTGGAAAAGGAGTTCCTCACCGAGGGGAAGCACCGGCGGGTGAGGAAGGGCTTTAAGGCCCGAATAAAGAACCTGGGAGGACCAGTGAGCTTTGAGATAAGGCTTGGGAAGGGAACTCCCCGCCTGGGGCCGATAAGGCTTAAAGGAGGGGAGGAGTGGAACAAGGAGTACTACTTTGAGGTGATGGAGGACACCACTAACGAGTTCCAGCTCCTCAGGGATGGAAAGATCATCTACCGGGAGAAGATAGAGCAGTATCCTTCCCTCCACCTCTGGGTGGATGTGGAAGGGGCTGGGGGTCGTGCTAAGTGAACTACTATGATGTTCTGGTTGTGGGTGGTGGTCCAGTGGGGAGCCGGGTGGCTTATAGACTGGCCACCCGGGGTTACCGGGTGGCCGTCTTTGAAGAGCATCCGGAGATTGGAAAGCCTACCTGCTGCACCGGAATTGTCGGCCGGGAGTGCGTGGAACACTTCAGAATACCCCCGGAGATCATTGAGCGGGAAGCCAACTCAGCCTGCTTCTTCTCCCCTTCGGGGAAATCCCTGAGGGTCCAAAGAGAGGAGGTTCAGGCCTACGTTCTCAATCGGTCGGCCCTCGATTCCCACCTGACCCGGCAGGCCCAGCAAGCCGGGGCGGACTACTTTTTCTCCTGCCTAGCCGAGGAGGCGGTGGCTTCCGCCGGGCGGGTCGAGGTCCAGACCCGGAAGGGCTATTTCATCGGCCAGGCCCTAGTGCTCGCCACCGGTGCGGAGCTCAGATTGCTTGCGAAGCTGGGGCTGAAAAAAGGTAACGCTCTCGCCTTCGGAGCCCAGGTCGAAGTGGAGACCAACGTCGAGGAGGTCGAGGTATACTTCGGTCGGGAGTTCGCCCCGGGCTTCTTCGCCTGGCTGGTGCCGCTCTCGGGGGAAAGGGGCCTGGCGGGGCTCCTGGCTCAGAGGAACCCTCAACTTCATCTGAAGAGGTTTCTCGAGCGGCTGGCCTCACAGGGGAAGCTCTCGGTGGTGGGAGAGGCCTCCTTCAGGACAATTCCCCTTTCACCACCTCCTCGAACCTATGGGGACGGGCTGCTGGTGGTCGGCACGGCGGCGGGCCAGGTAAAGCCCACCACCGGCGGTGGAATATACTTCGGCCTTCTGGCCGCTGAGGCGGCGGTCGAGACCCTGCAGCGGGCTTTCTTGACCGGCGACCTCTCCCGCAGAGGGCTCGCCCCCTACGAGAGGGCCTGGAAGAACAAGCTGGGGCCCGAGCTTCAGATCGGCTGCCTTGCCCGGAAATGGTTTGAAGCCCTCTCCGATTCCCAGATCGAGCGGGTCTTCGAGTTTGTCACCAGACGCCGGCTTCACGAACTCC
>CAZJSO010000043.1:0-10071 GCA_964548795.1 uncultured Dehalococcoidia bacterium
CCGGTAGGTCGGAGGAGGCTTTAAAGGTTTCTGGCATAGGTGGGGAATAAAGCACACCTCCTTGACTTTCCCCCGTTCCGAGTTTATACTATCTCGGAGACCCATGCTGTGGCGGTTTCTTTAATGCCCGAGTGGCGCAACGGTAGCGCAGCCGACTTGTAATCGGCAGGTTAGAGGGTTCGAATCCCCTCTCGGGCTCGGGGCGGGGTGGGTGAGTGGTTAATACCAGCAGACTGTAAATCTGCCGCCCTTGTGGCTTCGTAGGTTCGAATCCTACCCCCGCCACCAGGGTGCCCACATAGCTCAGTGGTAGAGCACGTTCTTGGTAAGAACGGGGTCGCCAGTTCAAATCTGGCTGTGGGCTGTTCTTTTGGAGTGCGGAAGCATTTCCATAAATCCTGAAGGAGGAAAAATTTAAGTTCCCTGAAGTTTTTTACTTTAGGGGGCAGATTTAAAGGGGGAGAGATGGCTAAAAAAGTTTTCGAACGGACTAAGCCCCACGTCAACGTGGGGACTATTGGTCACGTGGACCACGGGAAGACTACCTTAGTCTCAGCGATAACTAAGATATTGTCTAAGGTGGGCCCAACTCAGTATCGGCCTTTTGAGTCCATAGATAATGCTCCGGAGGAGAAGGCCAGAGGGTTGACCATTGCCATTGCACACATCGAGTACGAGACGGAGAAGAGGCACTATGCTCACGTAGACTGCCCGGGACATGCGGACTACATCAAGAACATGATCACTGGTGCAGCGCAAATGGACGGAGCCATACTGGTAGTGGATGCTAATGAAGGCCCTATGCCTCAGACAAGGGAGCACATCCTTCTGGCTCGTCAGGTAAATGTTCCCTACATAGTTTGTTTTCTTAACAAGATAGATACCGCAGAGGATGAAGAGCTTATAGACCTAGTGGAGACCGAGCTCCGGGACCTGCTGAACAAGTATAATTTTCCCGGGGATGAGATCCCTATCGTTCGGGGGAGCGCTTTAAAGGCTGGCGAGTGCGGCTGTGGCAAGCGGGAGTGCCAGTGGTGCGGGGCCATCTGGAAGCTGCTTGACATGGTAGATGAGTACATTCCCATCCCTGATCGGCCCGCTGATCTTCCTTTCCTTATGCCCATTGAGGATGTGTTTAGCATTAAGGGACGGGGCACAGTGGTTACTGGCAGGGTGGAACGAGGCACGATCAAGGTAGGGGAAGAGGTAGAAATCGTGGGGATAACTGAGACGAGGAAGACAGTGGTAACCGGGGTGGAGATGTTCCATAAGACCTTGACCGAGGGTCTGCCGGGAGATGCCATCGGTTGTCTCCTCCGAGGGATAGAGCGTGAAGAGGTGGAGCGAGGTATGGTGTTGGCCAAGCCAGGTTCTATCAGTCCTCATACTCGCTTTGAGAGTGAGGTATATGTGCTTACGAAGGAGGAGGGAGGGCGTCATACTCCTTTCTTCCCCGGCTACAAGCCTCAATTCTACATTCGGACTCTGGACATAACTGGAACCATCAAGCTTCCCAGTGGAGTGGAGATGGCTCTTCCGGGCGACAATGTTCGTATGACAGTGGAACTAATTTATCCTGTGGCTATAGAGGAGGGCCTTCGCTTCGCTATTAGAGAAGGAGGGAGAACAGTAGGGGCGGGGGTAATTTCCAAGATTCTGGAATAGATTCCCCGCCAGTTTAGACTATGGCTAGAAAGAGGGGTGAGGCGCGCATCATCATTCACCTTGCTTGTACTCAGTGTAGAGAGCGTAACTACACCACTGAAAAGAACAAGCGCAATGATCCTGGCCGACTCGAGCTGAGGAAGTTCTGCCCCCGGTGTGGTGCTTACACGCTGCATCGTGAGGTGAGATGATGGTGAAAGCTGGCAGGCGATGGCCCTTTAAGTTCTTCGGCGAAGTTATTTCGGAGCTGAAGAAGGTCACCTGGCTCTCACGGCAGGAACTCATTCGCCTGGGCATTATGGTGGTTGCGGTGACCATAGCAGTGGGAATCATTCTTGGCTTCATTGATTATGGTTTTGCTAAGTTAGTTAAGGTGGCTTTTCTGAGGTGAGGAAACATGGGTGAGGATGAGAGGCACTGGTATGTAGTCCATACCTATGCCGGTTACGAAGAGCGCACCAAGGCCAACCTAAAACATCGCATAGAGTCCATGGACATGGGGCATAAGATATTTCAGGTAATCGTGCCCACTGAGGAGGAGGTTGAAATTAGAGGGGGACAAAAGCGTACTGTTCCCAAGCGCATGCTGCCAGGCTACATTCTAGTACAGATGAAAATGGATGAGGAGAGTTGGTATGTGGTGCGTAATACTCCGGGCGTTACTGGCTTTGTCTCCTCAGGTGGTATGCCTGTCCCGTTGTCGGAGGAGGAAGTCCGGACGATCTTGGAGCGCATGGAGAGTAAGACACCCAGGGTGAAAATTGGCTTTTCCAAGGGCGAGAATGTGCGCATTATTGAAGGACCCTTTGCTGATTTTATTGGCACAGTAGATGAGATTGACTTGGAGAAGGGAAGGGTAAGGTTAATGGTCTCATTTTTTGGGCGGGAGACTCCCATTGAGCTTGATTTTTCACAGGTTCAAAGGATTTAGGTTAAACGTGGTGAGTTGGGGTGGCGAAAAAGGTTAAGGCAATAATAAAGCTGCAGCTCCCCGCTGGTGGGGCGACTCCTGCACCACCAGTAGGCCCAGCCCTAGGTCAGCACGGCGTGAATATCATGGCCTTTTGCAAGGAGTATAATGAACGGACTGCCTCGCAGGCCGGCTCCATAATTCCGGTGGAGATCAGCATCTATGAGGATCGGTCTTTCAGCTTTGTTACCAAGACTCCGCCGGTGAGCGATCTGCTGAAGAAAGCCCTGGGTTTGGAGAAAGGGAGCGGGATGCCCAAGCTTGAAATGGTGGGGAGGATCGATCGGGAGAAGATTCGAGAGATCGCTGAGGTTAAGTTGAAGGACCTTAATGTGGATGACATAGGAAAAGCTATGAGGATAATTGAGGGGACAGCCAAGAGCATGGGCATTGAGGTAGAGAAGTGAAAACATGCTCTGCTAGCTTTGATGGAAGGATATGAAGCGAGGCAAGAAGTACCAAGAAGCGGCTAAAGTGATAGACAAAGGGAGATCGTATCCCCCCCAGGAGGCCATTTCCCTGTCTAAGAAAATGGCCTTTGCCAAATTTGATGAGACGGTTGAGCTTCACTTCCGGCTGGGCGTTGACCCACGCCATGCTGACCAGCAGGTTCGGGGAGTAGCTCATCTTCCCCATGGCCTGGGGAGAAAGGTGAAAGTGCTGGTTTTCACTCAGGGCGAGGGGGAGCGAGTTGCTCGTGAGGCTGAAGCAGATTGGGTAGGAGCGGATGACCTGGTTAAAAGAATTGAAGATGGCTGGCTGGACTTCGATATAGCTATTGCTACGCCTGACCTTATGCCCAAGATAGGAAAGCTGGGGAAGGTCTTGGGTCGAAGAGGCCTCATGCCCAATCCCAAGTCGGGAACCATTGCTAAGCTGGAAGATCTTCCCCGGGTGATCGCTGAAGCCCGACAGGGGCGGGTGGAATTCAAACTGGATCGGACTGGCCTACTCCACTTTCCTATCGGTAAAGTCAGCTTCACTGAGGAGCAGCTTTTGGAGAACCTGGCTGCGGCGGTGGAGGCGGTGAAGGGGGCCAAGCCCAGCGGGGTTAGAGGAGAGTTCATCAGAGGCATTACCCTGTCTACTTCCATGGGGCCAGGGATAAAACTCGATGTCAAGTCCACCCTTAGTTTGAAACCAGCCTAAAGGCGGAAGCGAGAGCTTCTAGCACTTTGACAGTTTGCTCGGGAAGCCAAAGAAAGTGGGTGCCGCAAAGGCTTAAATAGACTCTGGAGCCTTGGTGGCTCCAGAGGTTGCCGCCCACCCAGGTGGACCTTGCGAGAAGGCTTGGCCCTTGTGCGGCACAAGGGCCATTTTATTGTCACCGATTCTTGGGGGAGAAAGGCAATGGCCAAATTGGAGAAGAAAAAGGAAATAGTAGAGAGCTTAGCGGAGAGGTTTTCACGCTCACAGATCGTTATTGTCACTGACTATAGGGGGCTCTCCGTAAGCGAGATATCCGAATTACGTCGGAGGCTACGTGAGGCAGGCATTGAGTATAAAGTAGTAAAAAATACCCTGGCTGGCCTCGCAGCGGCCAGGGCAGGAAAGTCAGCTCTCCCTCAGCTTCTTAAAGGTCCAGTTGCCCTGGCCTTTGGATATGAAGAGGTAGCCCAGCCGGCTAAGGCTCTCCTTGACTGGCAGAAGTCCTCAGAGACTCCCTTATCCATCAGAGGAGGGCTTCTAGGTGAGAGGTTGCTCAGCGCTGAGGAAGTACAGGACTTGGCCACTTTACCTTCTAGGGAAGAGCTATTGGCTAAGTTGACCGGAGCCATGCAGGCACCGATTTATGGGTTAGTCTCTGTCCTGGGCAATAGCTTAAGGGCTTTAACTTGGATGTTACAAACTAGAATACAACAACTTGAAGGAGGGTGATATGGCAAAGCTCAGTAAAGAGGAGCTGATCGAGACAATTAAAGGGATGACTGTTCTGGAGCTAGCTGATTTGGTGAAGGCCCTGGAGCAGGAATTTGGCCTTAGTGCCATGGCTCCGGTGGCCACGGCTGCAGCTCCCTCTGCCGCAACGGTTGAAGAAGCACCTCCACCTGAAGAGAAGACCGAATTCACTGTTATCTTGAAAAGCTTTGGAGAGAAGAAGATCGAGGTGATTAAAGCTGTACGTCAACTTACTACCCTGACCTTAAAAGAGGCTAAGGAGCTAGTAGAAAGTGCTCCTAAGCCAGTGAAGGAGGGAGTAGGCAAAGAGGAAGCTGAGACTGTAAAGGCTAAACTAGAAGAAGCCGGAGCTGTGGTAGAGCTTCAGTAAATAAGCCGTTCAATCTGAACGAATTTTGGAGTTTAAACAATCTCCAAACTGGCGTGAATGTTTCGTTTTACAGCAGCGATTCGCAGGAGGGTGCGCATTGCTCTTGCTGTTTGACCTTGTCGTCCAATAACCTTGCCCTTGTCATCTGGAGCCACCTCCAGTTTTAAGGCCACCCCTCCCTCCTGAGGTATCTCAGTCACTTTTACTTCCTCGGGATTATCCACTATAGCTTTAGCGATATACTCGATGAGCTCTTTCATTTCTTCTTCTCCGCTTCAAATTTTTCGGTTATTCCCTGCTGGCGAAGCAGGCTGGCGACCGTCTCGGTGGGTTTTGCCCCCACCCTAAGCCATTTTAGAGCTTTCTCTTCGTCCACTACAACGTTGGCTGGATGGGTTAAGGGGTCATAATGCCCAATGATCTCAATAAATTTCCCATCGCGAGGTGCTCGGGAATCAGCTGCCACTAGCCGATAACTTGGCCGATTTCTTCTTCCCACTCTCTGAAGTCTTAATCTTACCATCTATTTTCTCCCTTCTTAGGCTATGGCTCAAGTACTACTCGAGCGTCTACCGCTGTTGCACCATTAGCGTAGGCAAAAACTGGGTTCAGGTCAAGCTCCTTAACCTCCGGGGTTTGCTCAACAAAATCTGAGAGTTTAAGCAGCATGTTCTCCAAGGTAGCAACATCGGCTGGCTCCTGCCCCCGGTAACCCTGCAGCAGAGGATAGCCTTTTATCTCTTCGATCATCTCTCGCGCATCCTGGCGGGACAGGGGGACGATGCGGAAGGAGACATCTTTGAGCAATTCGACAAAGATTCCGCCCAGTCCGAACATAAGCACTGGGCCGAATTGGGCATCTTTGGACATACCCATGATGACCTCCACCCCTGGGCGAGCCATTTTCTGCACGGAAACGCCCTGGACCCTGGCCTGAGGCACTTTCTCCCTCACCGAGTCCATTATCTCTCGATAAGCCCGCCCTACCGCGGCGGCACTTTCTAAACCCAACCTCACCCCGCCGCTATCGCTTTTATGGACTACGTCCGGCGAAACTACCTTCAGAACTACTGGGAGACCTATTTCCTTGGCCAGCAAAATAGCTTCTTTTTTGCTCCTGGCGAGTCTAGCCTCAATCACATTTATTCCCGCTTCGCTCACAAGCTGCTTTGACTCTATCTCGGTTAGGACCCTCCGCCCTTCCCTTTTAGCGGCTCGAAATATTTCCTCTTTTTGGCTCATAAGTCTACCCCGCTTGTGCTTCTCCTAACCACGCAGTATTATAGATTAAACGAAGCAATTACTCAAGCTGACCTCTCAGCCTGCAGGGGTGCCTTAGGGAATAAATGGGCGCCCATATTTCTCGGCGAAGGCGACCTCTTTGAGTTCTTTTCTGAGCGGTGCTTTTGGTTTCTCATCTGGCCAACCTAGTGGGAGGAGTAGGACCACCTGGACATCCTGCGGAACATCTAGAAGCCGAGCTGCCTTCTTAGCGTCAAAGTATCCTATGGGTACTGTACCCAAACCCAGGGAATAGGCAGCTAGCATGAGGTTCTGGCAGGCCAGAGCAGTGTCGAACATAAACCAGTCCCCCTTGTCGGTTACCCAGCCTCCTTTATACCAGCCTGATTTCCCCAGCTCGGCGCAAGCCACTAGTACCACTGGAGCATCCCTAACGCTTGCTGACCAACGGCCGGGGCAGATTTGGGCAAGCTTTTCCCTGACCTCGGAGTCTCGAACCACAACGAACCTGGGGCATTGAGTGTTAGCCCAAGATGGGGCCCACCGCCCGGCCTCCAGCACCGTCCGCATGAGTTCATCTCCCACCGGGTCAGGCTTAAACTTGCGGATACTCCTCCTTCCCCTTATGGCCTCCATTACTTCCATCTTCGCCTCCTTTTCTAGCTCATACCTCCAACAGATACTCCCGCTGGAAGCCGCGATGAAGGCCCCACTCCAGAGCCATGTCTATCACTTTATTATACTCGCTGAGCCGGGGTCGGCGATTGAGCTCCGGGAATTCTCTTGCCCGGAACATGGGACGGTACTGGGACATGATATTCACATAGCTATCCCGAGAGACCTCCTTGGCGATAAATTCGAGTACCCGCTCGCTTCCAGCGAGGTCATGGGGCAATATCAGATGACGGAGGAGCAATCCCCTCCAGGCTATGCCACGCTCATCGAGCTTGAGATCTCCCACCTGGCGATGCATTTCCTTTACCGCCTTCTTGCAGTGCTCAAAGTAGTCCGGGGCATTGGAATACTTCTTGGCCGACTCGCTCGAGCTATACTTGATATCCGGCATATAGATATCAACGATTCCCTCGAGCAGCTTGATGGTTTCTACATTCTCGTAGCCACCACAGTTATAAACTATGGGAACCCGGAGGCCAAGTTCGATGGCGAATTTGAGGCTCTTCACCAGTTGGGGGGTGAAGTGGGTGGGGGTGACCCAGTTGATGTTGTAGCAGCCGCGCTTTTGCAATCTCACCATCCATTTGGCCAGCTCCTCGGGGCTCATTGGGCTTCCCTGCCCTAGGTGGCTTATCTCGTAATTCTGGCAGTAGAGACAGCCCAGGTTGCAATTGGTGAGAAAAACTGTCCCTGACCCCCCCATCCCCTGAAACCTTCCTGGTCCGACCAGCGGGTCTTCTTCCCCGAAGTGGGGATGGACGGCCGAGACTAGGAGCTCCGCCCCCGAGCGGCAATATCCGGTTTTGCCCTTCAAGCGGTTTACTTGACATCTCCGGGCACAGAGTTCGCAGCTTTCCAAAACGTGGTAAAGCTGCTCTATTCTTTGGTCGAGCTCTCCACTCTCGTATAGTTTGAGGTAACTGGGTTCCATTTTTCCTCAGCGGGAACCAAGCAAGTGAACTACGTAGAAGAATAGAAGCAAAGCTCCGGCCATAAGTAGGCTGATGGTCAGGGAGTGGACATGCTTGAGGTACTGGCGGAAGCCAAGGACCAGCACTCCGTGGGTCAGAGGCAATATTGCCGCTATCCCCACGGCGCCCAGCAGCGCGAGTCGGGGAATTCCGGAAGAAAACTTATCTGGAAGCTGGGGATAAATATAACAAGTATAGGCTAGAAGGCCGACATAAGGCAGGAGAACGAGCAAGAAGTAAAGCAGGCTGCTTCGTCGGCTCATATTCCGAATGTCCTCCGGGCATTTTTCGTGGTGGCGTGAGCAGCGGTGACCGGATCTACCCTCTTCACCTCAGCTATAAGCTCCAAGACTTGAGCCACATCGGCTGGCTCAGCCCGGTTTCCCCGGTAGGCCACCGGCGAATCGGTCTCCAGGACTAGCTTTTCCAGCGGCGTCTCCTTCACTGCCCGCCGGTGTTCTTCATGATAGGAAAGGGCAGGGGTGGCGGAGGCAAGATATCCCTCAGCCAAAATCTCCCGGAGCACATTTATGGGTCCGGTATACCAGTGGAATACCGCCCTTTTGATCCTGCTTTCCCTGACCACGTTGAAGCAGTCTCTCCAGGCATAGCGGGAATGGATTGAGGCTGGCTTATCGTATTTGCGGGCCAGCTCCAGGACTTGTGCCAAAATTGCCCTCTGGTGTTCCTTGCTCACCTGGACTACCAGCTTCTTCTGGTAGTCCAGGCCCACCTCCCCCAGGGCCACCGCCTGGGGGAGGTTCTCCTCGATGAAGCGCAGCGTCGGGCGAACTTCAGAGGCTTTCTCAGCCAGGATCCAAGGGTGAAGCCCCAGGGCGGGGAAGACAAAGCCCTTATATTTCTGGGCCAGCTCTAGGACCCTCTCATTCGACTTTAAATCTGAGCCCATGGCTATTATGGCCGCTACCCCATGCTGCTTGGCGTTCTCCAGGGCCACTTCAAGATCCTCCATTTCATCGAGATGGGCATGGGTATCGATGAGCGGATACATTCTAGATGACCTCTATGGTGAGGTCGGCTGCGGTTTTCACCCCTCTTTCCAGATCCGCCAGGGCGATGGTGCGCTGGGGCACGTAGAGCCGATAGGCCGAGGAGGTGAAGATGGTCAGACAGCGACCACCATACATTAGCTGGGGGGCACCGGGTTGATGGGAGCGGATGAGAACCTGCTTACCGAAGCGGGCCATGAGCTTTTCAAACCAGCCCTGGCCGAACTGGGGCCTGCCAGTGAAGGCATCCTTTTCCAGGAACTCCCCTTCCTCTTCTTGCCAATCTCCCCAGGTTATCTGGTACCATTGATCAGTGCCCAGCTTTATCTGGCCTATGTCTTCCAATTCAGGGACATCCGGTAGTGCCCCATGCAGAGCAATAACTCCATTTGGGGCCACCGCTGCCAGTGGGAGGTGAGAAAGCGTTTCAGCGTAAAGTTCATGGAGTTCCGGCTCCAGGCTTTCCCAGAAGTCGGCCGGATAGAAACGCAGTGCTTTTCGACCTTCGTGGTTTCCCATGAGCAAGAAGAGCTTATCTGGGTAGTCTAGCTTCAATTGAAGGAGGAAGTTCAAGTTTTCCGAGGACTTTGGCCCCCGGTCAACATAATCTCCCAGGAAGACCAGCGTAGCCTCCTTAGGGGGATGTCTTTCAATAACGAGCTGGGTGGCCTCAAAATCCCCGTGAGTATCACCCACAAAGACGACCTCGCTTCCCTGGAGGTGAATAAGCCCGGGCTCTTGGGCCAGCCTCTGGCCCACCTGTTCGAGAAGCTTTCTGATTTCCTGGCCGGTCACCTCAACTTATTTTACCGAATGTTGCGCCAGGCCAAAAGCCTTTGGTAGATGGCTGCCAGAGTGCCAGCCAACAAAGGGAAGAGGGGCGAGAGGGTGTAGTAGTAACTTTCGGACTTCACCACCAGGATGCACGCCGGAGCCGACTCAACTAGGGAATAAACGGCTGCCAGTAGCATAGCTGACCATATCCCGGCCATCGGCCCAAGCCAGGAATTTTCTCCGGATATGCTCCTTAATCGCCATCCGACCCTCAGGAACACGATGGCAGCCAATACTAGAGCTATAGCCCCAGCTAGCCCGAAGTCACAGTAGAACTGCAGGTAGGAATTGTGGGAATAGGGCAAGGTGTAGCCACCAAGCCCACAGCCAGTGAGAGGGTGCTGGGCTATGGCGTGGAGCACCCTGGGCCAGTTGTGGTGAACCCTTCCTCCGCCCTCAATTAAAGCTCGCCAGGCCTGAGGTAAAGTATAACCT
>CAZJSO010000044.1:0-9941 GCA_964548795.1 uncultured Dehalococcoidia bacterium
TTCCTGAGGAATAAGCGTGCTGAGTGGGATGCCTATCGCGCTCAGGTGACTGAATTCAGTCACCTGAGCGCGATAGGCATCCCACTCAGCACGCTTATTCCTCAGGAAGCTGTAGAACACGTGCTCCCCCAGGCATTCCCTAACCAGCTCGCTTTTCTCCATTACATCAAGGGCCTCGCCCAAGCTTCCGGGCAGCGTGCCGATACCTCTTTCCTTCCTTTCCTCCTCCGAGAGATGATAGACATCTACCTCCACCGGCTCAGGCGGCTCCAGCTCTTCCTCTATCCCCCTAAGTCCAGCAGCCAGCATGACGCTGAAGGCCAGATACGGATTGCAGGCCGGATCAGGGGAGCGAAACTCCACCCGAGTCGCCTTCTCCTTCCCCGGCTTGTACTCCGGCACCCTCACCAGGGCGGAGCGGTTCCTCGTCCCCCAGGAGATATAGGCCGGGGCCTCGTATCCCGGGATGAGCCTCTTATAGGAGTTCACCCACTGGCAGGTCACCGCAGTTATCTCCGGGGCATACTTCAGGAGCCCGGCGACATAATGTCGGCCAACCTTGGAGAGGTGGTAGGGGTCGTCAGGGTCGAAGAAAGCATTCTGGTCTCCCCGGAAGAGGGACTGATGGGTATGCATGCCGCTGCCATTGATGCCGAAGACTGGCTTGGGCATGAAGGTCGCATAAACCCCGTGCTGCAGGGCAATCTGCTTCACCACCGTGCGATAGGTCATGACGTTGTCGGCCATCGTAAGGGCATCGGTGTACTTCATGTCCACCTCATGCTGACTGAAGGCTACCTCATGATGGCTGTACTCTACCCCGATCCCCATTTCCTCCAAGGTGAGGACGGTATCCCGGCGGAGATCGGTAGCCAAATCTAAGGGAGTCATGTCAAAGTAGCCACCCCGATCGAGAAACTCCGTTCCCTCAAAGTTCTTGAAGTAGAAATATTCTAGTTCCGTTCACATCATGTTCCTTCGCCATCCGCAGGACATACTCTCTGGCCTCTTCCTTCGCTCGTGGCTTCTCGTTCCTGGCCACTTTCCCTCCTCTCTCTCGCTAACCTAGAAGCAGGAAAAAGCGTCCCAAAGACAACCACACCAGCCGAAACACCCTTCTCGCTGAAACAAGTATAGCCGAGGAGAAGATGAATATCAATGATAGGGTCAAATAGAGAGGAACAAACCAGTTCTGGCCGACCGCCAAGGGATACCTCGCATTTGGCTGGGTCTATTATCAGATCACCGCACTTGATTAGCCCTCCGTATCTATGTGCTTCATCCTCCAGAAGACTTGCTTGGCTCTAACCGCCACCTCCAAGGCATCCCAAGGCTCAAGCACGAAATCATCTACATCCAGGCTAGTTTGAAGGCTTACTAGCGTTTCTCTAGAGATCAAGGCCATCAGCGGCAGTCCTCTCACCTGTCTGAACCTCCGCAGCATATCCCATACTTCCGAACCAGCTGATGAATTTTCCAAAGCTATGAGAGCTAGGTCCGGTGTGCTGGTAGCGATCTCCTCGATCACCCCTTCACTGGCACCAGCCATAGAGCAGGTAAAACCCTGTTGGGCGAGCTTTGAGCTAAGCTCCTCTATTGGCTCGCTTACCTCAGCTACTAAGAGCGCCTTAAACAAGGTGGAATTCCCTATAGCTCATATATCCCGTTTATCACTGAGCTGTGTGGCCACCTCTTGAATGTATGGCTCGAGATGCCCTTGCTCTGCGGGGCTAAGTAAGTCATGCTCATAGGCTATGCTATCTATCCATAATTGGACATAATCCTGAGTTCCCCAGCGTTCAGGAGCATCATATTTGAAGCCATATCGCTGGGAACTACCCAGATCCTCCTTCAGGTCTTCGTCCATGTGATAACCTAGCTGCTCCACCACCCTCTCCTTGAACCCCTGCTCCTCAGCCAGTGCCGAAAGTCTATCATGAATCCCAGCACCATGTTGAGCAGCCTCTTTGGGCCTCCACACGATATCACTGGCAATGCCAACAGATGAGGCCAGGGCACGGTGTATATATTTTCCCAGCGTGTCACGTGTTGAACGGAGCTTAAGGTGTGGATCAATGGCGAAAGCTACCTTAGCCACCTCGGGATCTAGGTAAGGCACCCGCAACTCAATGCCATAAGCCATGGTAATCTTGTCTTCCCGCTCTAAGGTCTCCTTATAAAGCCGGTTAAAGTCGTCCCACATGCGAAACTCAAACTCACCATAGCCCTTCAGCTCGGCAATGCGGCGATACCAGGGATAGCCCCCAAATAACTCATCAGCCCCCTGGCCAGTGAGCAAGACTATCTGCTCATCCTCATGCGCCAGCTCCACTGAAGCCATAATGGGGATGGCAACCTCTACCTGCCCCAGGCTACGGTCCTCGATAGAGGCGATGACCTTGGGGATGGATTCCATCAGGGCCTGATCATCCAGATGGTTCACCCGCAGCGGAATATCAATTTGGGCTGCTGCTTCCCGGGCAAAATCTAAGTCGGGAGCGTTATCCACTCCAGCTACATACCCGGTCAGATTGGCACCCAATCCTTTGGCCATGGCTGCGATCAATACGCTGTCCACGCCGCCAGAGAAGATCACGCCTACTTGCTCCAGGTCAGGAATGCGTTTTTGCACCGCTTCCTCGAGGGCTACTTGATATGATTCAAGCGCCTCGTTGAAATTGCGAATGGTGGGCCTTCCAGGCCTGAGGAAGTCCGTTGAGCGCCGGGCTACTTCTCGCCCAGTCGGTGACAAGCGCATAATTTCGCCCGGAAGCAAACGATGGATGCCTCCCCGCAGTCCCAGAGACCTCAGGGCTTTCTTCTCCGAGGCGAAGGCAATCAGATCCTTATCCTCTCCCCAGTAAAGCTGCCTGACTCCGATAAGATCTCGGGCAATGACTGCATCCTTGCCATCGGTGACGGCCAGGGCATAAACCCCATCCAGCAGGGGAATTGTGGCGCTGAGAGCCTCCAGAAGGTCACCCCCATAATGTGCGGCGAGTAAATGCACCAAAACTTCGCTGTCCGTTTCGGTATCGAACCGATAGCGACCCTTCAGAGATCGCCGTAGAGCCTCATAGTTGTAGATTTCACCGTTGTGCAGGAGAACTAGCCGTCCATCGTGGCTAACAAAGGGCTGCTGCCCTAAAAGACCCCCAACCACTGCCAGCCTAACGTGTCCCATGGCCAAATGCCCCTCCAAGCAGTCCCAGTCCAGTTCGCTTATTGCCCCACTTCGGCAGATGCCGCTAGGAGTAGCCACCCCAGCTCCATCTGGGCCACGATGCTTGATGCTCTCCAGCATGCCTCGCAACAGTGGAACCACATCCTCCCCGCTCTTGCTTAATATCCCAGCAATACCACACATAGTAAACTCCTTTCTTCTCGCCGACTTTTGCCCTTAATAAGCGTACAGTCTGCCATATGGCCTGAGCCAGCGGGGGAATAATTTGATGAATCGGTGTTTTAATATTTCACCAGCATCATAGCCAAAATGAGCCGCAAATTCTCCCACGAACCTCTGAAGGAGCTGATGGTCTTTCGCTTCCATTTCAGCAAGGCCTACTTCCTTGCCCAGTTGGAACTCTTCCACCTCACCTCTGAGATAGATGACACCGCCATGCATCCCGGTGCCAATAAACCGAGCCCGATGGCGCTCGCCCGGCCTTAAGCCCTTACCATGCCACTCGCAATGGCGGCTGAGTTGTGGACGGCAGCGATCTTGACCGCCACCGGCTTCTCATAGTTCGTCGCTTCCTTCAAGGCATAGACAAGCTGGGCCAGATCCTCAATGGAGTAAATATCGTGCTGTGGTGCAGGGGATAAAGCATCCGTCCCCTGGGGGATCATGCGGGTCATGGATACCTCGGCGCTCACCTTTTCACCGGGAAGATGCCCCCCAATGCCAGGCTTGGCTCCCTGCCCGATCTTGATCTCGAGCACTCGAGCCACGTCAAGATAATCCGGATGAACGCCAAAGCGTCCCGAGGCCACCTGAACGATGGTGTTGCTACCGTATTGGTAGAGCTTGGGATGAAGACCACCCTCGCCAGTGTTCCACAGGGTCCCGGCCTCCGTGGCTGCCCTAGCCAAGGATTCATGCACATTAATGCTCGTTGCCCCGTAGGACATGGCGGCAAACATGACCGGCACCTCGAGCTTGACCTGGGGGGCAAGCTGGGTCTTAAGGCTGAGGGATTCATGATCGATCTCTACCCGGTCCGGCTTCCTGCCCAGATAGGTGGTGAGCTCCATCGGCTCACGTAGAGGGTCAATAGAGGGATTAGTCACCTGGCTGGCGTTAAGAAGAAGATGATCCCAGTAGATAGGGTAGCCTTTATCGTTGCCCATGCCGGTGAGAAGCACGCCGCCGGTCTCCGACTGCTTGATGATGTCCTCGATCACTTCCGGACGCCAGTTATAGTTTTCGCGGTAATCCAGAGGATTCCTCCTCACAGTTAAAGCATTGGTAGGGCAGAACACGACGCAGCGGTGACAGCCAACACACTTCTCCTCTCGACTCCTTACCTCGTCATCCTGGGCATCATAGTAGTGTACATCAAAGGTGCACTGGTGGATGCACACCTGACATTTAATACACCGTTCCGGGTCCCGCTCAACAATGAACTTCGGTGGCAGATAGGTCTTCATTTTCCGCCCTCACCTTCAAGCCTGATGGGAATTCCTCTTTCCGCCAGATAATCCTTCGCCTGGCGAACGGAATAAATCCGATAATGGAAGATGCTGGCGGCTAGCACGGCATCGGCTCGGCCCACCACCAGGGCCTCGTAGAGGTGCTCTAGGTTCCCTGCCCCACCGCTGGCGATGACCGGCACGCTGACAGCCTCACTGACCGCCCGAGTTAGTTCCAGGTCATACCCTGCGCGGTGGCCATCGGCATCCCAACTGGTGAGAAGTAATTCACCGGCGCCGAGATCAACCGCCTGTTTGGCCCAGGCAAGAGCATCAATGCCCGTTGGCTTCCGCCCGCCGTGAGTCAAAACCTCCCATCTAGGCCTAGAAGCGGCTGTTGCTCGCCGAGCATCAATGGCCACCACTATACACTGAGAGCCGAATTTTCTCGCTCCCTCGCTGATCAACTCGGGACGCTGCACCGCCGCCGTATTGATGGATACTTTATCCGCCCCCGCCTCCAGCAGGCGCCGCATGTCAGCCACGCTGCGGAGCCCCCCGCCGACGGTGAGGGGGATGAAAACCTGCTCCGAGACACGCTCTACCACATCCACCATGGTCTCCCGGCCTTCCGGAGTGGCACCAATATCCAAGAAGACCAACTCATCGGCTCCTTCCTTATAGTAAAAGGAAGCCAGCTCTACTGGATCGCCGGCATCACGAAGGTCAGTGAAGCTCGTGCCTTTGACCACCCGCCCACCAGTTACATCGAGGCAGGGAATGATGCGCTTAGTCAGCATGATATCAAGCCCAATAACTGCTTCTCGATCGGCTCGCCGCCCATGGGAATCCAAGCTCGGTCTAAGCTGATCCTTCCAAGATCTTTTCTGCCTCTTCCCTGTAAGCTTCCATTACATATGGAATTCCTGAAATTTTCGCCGCCTCCTCAGTTAAAGCCATAAGGTCGCTGCGAGACATCGTTGAAATTTTGAAGTTTCTGCTACCGGCCATTAATTGCTGCAACCCTGTTTTTATCTTTTGAGAAAATGTATACATAGCTATTGCCCCCAGGGGAATTTCTTTTATTCCGCTTCCATATTTTTCCCTTAACTCTTCATAACAAATAAAGATTTTCTCAACGCTGTCTCCATATTTAGAGACCGTTTTTGGTAAATTGCCTTCCTTTAACCACTTATCAATATTTTTCCCCACCATCCCCGGAATCATCAGTGCCCTTCCCATACATACCGCCTTCACATAAGGTGCTCCCATGGCTATTGCCTTGAATATCCCGTCTTCGGTGGAAAAACCTCCGGCAATGGCGATATCAGGAACTCTAAAGCCCCTTTCCTCCAGTTTCCGGCAGAATTGATAGGTCAAGGATTCAAGGTAAAATGTGGGGATTCCCCACTCGTTCATCATCGGCCAGGGGCTCATTCCCGTTCCTCCCCCGGCACCATCTATCGTGATCAGGTCAAGCTTCGCCTCTGCCCCGAACCTCAATGCCATCGCCAGATCAACGGCGGAGTAAGCTCCGGTCTTCAGGGTGATTCGCCTAAATCCAATTCTCCTCAGCCTATCTACTTCTTTCAGGAAGGATTCCCTGCCAACAAACCCAAGCCTTGAATGCCTCTCAAACTCTTTGATAGCCCCTTTTTGGTAGGCTTCTCTACCTGCTTGATCTTCGGGGTCAGGCAAAACAATATACCCTCTCCTCTTAAGTTCAATCGCTCTCTCTATCGTCTTTACCTTTATCTCGCCACCTATGCTCTTTGCTCCCTGCCCCCATTTGAGTTCGATTGTCTCAAGGTTATGTTTACTTGCGACATATTCAGGAACACCAAGCCTTAAATCTTCAACGTTTGCCTGAACGATTAACTCCCCGTATCCCTCATGAAACCTTCTGTATATCTCTATTCTACGATCCATCTCCGGCGATTTCTTTACTTTTCCTTCTGAATCTAACTCAAGTTCGGGGTCTACACCACATACATTCTCACCACACACAATCGTAATGCCTGAAATGGCAGCACCTGCCGCAAAATGTTCCCAGTTTCTGCGAGCTATCTCGGTAGAGCCCAATGCTCCTGTGAAAATGGGGAGGAGTATCTTCACCTTCTTCTCCCATCCATATTCTGTCGTAGTATCGACATTCAAAAAGATGGCCTCATCGGGACCCACTTCACCTTCCAGGCCCTTTGCCCCCCTTGTATAGCCCTGAATACTCAAGTGGGAGTAGTCCACAGGATAGTCCTTATCTGCTCCGGCGGTTATTTCTCCAAAGCCCTGTGGATATAGCACTTCCTTTCCTCTAAACGAAGCCAACCAGACCTCACATCCTCCTTTACAGCCGTCAACGCACCTTGTGCAAAGCCCGGACGTCGGAACAACATTTCTGGAACGATTGACCGTCCCCGTTGCCTCATTGGCATTCGGTCTCCTCAGATTCCCCATCTTATGCACCTCCTTAATCTCTATGAACTTGCTCTAAGCATTTCGTCTGCGTCCGATGGGTATGCGCCAATGACTTAGATATTTGGTCCTCCGCAGCTCTGCTCTCATGGCGGTTAGGCCTCAACCCCAGCATTTTTCAAAAAGTTGGCATACATCCGCAGGCCCAGCTCGCCGCTCTTCTCCGGATGAAACTGAGTGGCCACCAAGTTCCCCCTGATGAGAATGCTGCAGAAGCACAGGCCATATTGGGTGGTGCCCGCTACCACTGAATCATCCTCCAAGTCAGGATAATAGCTGTGAACGAAGTAAAAGTTGGCTTCATCTGGAATCCCCTCAAAAATAGGATGCCTCATTTGCTGCTTCACCTGGTTCCAGCCCATATGAGGCACCTTGAGCCCCGAAGGTAACCTCTTCGCCGTCCCGGGAATTATGCCCAGGCACTCCTGCCAGCCTCCTTCCTCAGTAGCTGAAAGCAGGATTTGCATCCCTACACAGACAGCAAAAAAAGGCCGCTCCTCCCTTATTATTCGTTGAACCACTTCAATCAGAGCGAATCCTCTCAGGCTATCCATGGCATCTCCCGCAGCCCCAACCCCGGGCAAGATGACCGCTGCCGCATCCAAAATCTTGCCCGGGTTATTCGTCACCAGTGGCTGGTAACCGAGTCTCACCAAGGCGTTGGCTACGCTGTGCAGATTTCCCGCCCCATAGTCAATAACAGCGATCATCCTTCCTCCAGGCTCAATGCCAGCGCTTCATTAGGGCAGTTAACTACGCAGACTGGCACCTCGTGCTCCGGGCAAAAGTCACACTTTGCGACAACCTTATGGCCCTCATCTCTGACCAATGCTCCATAAGGGCAAGATAGAATACAGGTCCAGCACCCTACACATTTGCTCTCATCAACCCGCACTATGCCGGTTATCGGATCCTTCTGCATGGCGCCAGTCAAGCAAGAATAGACGCACCAGGGCTCAGCACAATGGCGGCACTGAACCGCGAAACAGACCCCGCCTTTTTCTTTCTACGCGGATGCGGGGTAAGGGACGAGGGGCTTCCCTCTTAAACGCTTTGATAATGTCCTTAGACTGGGAATGTTCCGTCTGGCAGTAGACCTCGCAAAGGCCACAACCAATACAAAATTGCTCTCTCACATAAAGCCTCTTCATCGGGAAGCTCTCCCTTTACATTCGCGCTACACCGCCTCCAAGATTCCCAAAGTTATGAAGCGGCGAATTCCTTGAGGACCTCCGAGAAACTTACCAGCTCCCGATATTCCATTATGGCGCTCATGGCGCGGTTTTCAACCTCGAGCCCTGCTTCCTGAGCAGCGGCCACGGGGGTCAGCCCGCCAAGAAGGACCAGGCCTACCCGGTTAAGCCCCACGGGGATTCCACATACTGGCTCACCGATTTCCCCCATCACTATCACCCCGCCGAAGTCGCATTCCCGAAGCCCCTGGATCACCTCCGTGGCCAAGGACTTCGAAGGAGCAGGAATCTCCCGGAAGTTTGCCAACAGCTTGCCCTCTCCCCTCCGCACCACCCCTCGAACATCAGTCATATTTGCTCGAATAAAAGCCTCTGAAGGGTCAAGCGAGGAGCCAGAATAATAAATGAGATCCACAAAGCGCAGAGGTTCACCGTTTCGAATTTGAAGCAGCCCGCCAAATTTCGAATCCATGGGTATCCCGGCCTTTAGAAGGCAACCGTTAATTACAATGCTGCAGGTGGTGGCGAAACCAACCTTCCCTTGAGGCACAATTACTTCCCCCAATCGTCCTCCCTCCTGAGCTACAGAAACTTTCTCGCTCACACATAGCCCAGCTTGGAAGATTGGCTTCATTAGTTGGAGGGCACGACGGAACTTGTCCTGGGGAAAGAAGGAGATGTTCATAGGGACCACCCCAGCACGCTTCTTCCAGTCAAAGGTAGTTTGAAAGGCAAGCAGCTCTATTTTGGCAATGACAAAACCAATCTTATCCCCTACCAAGGCATTCTTGAGCTCCTCCTCCCCCCGAGGAGTAATCAGCCTCCCATTTTTCCCCACTGGCTTGGTTAGCCCTCGCTCGTCCAGGAGCTTCAGGTGATACCTCACTGTGCGCTCACTCAGCTCAATGCCAGATTCCCTAAGACGCCGGGCAATGGCTGTTGAGCCCAGGGGCTCCGGAACCTCGGCCAAGGTCCTCAAAATGGCCACGACTTTGCGCTCTACCTCTTGTCCTCCGAAGGTTTGCACCTGACTCTCCGACGTCGGCAACCTTTTGCCGACCACTATAATACGCCCCTTCCATCCATTTGTCAATGGCTTCGACTCCACGAGCTTGCCGAAAACAGATGAACAGTGTACCCTTTCAGGTAGAGGGGGAATCAGCGAGTTCCCCGACAGGATATTATAACTGCTCATGAGGGGGTAGGATGGAACCTAAACAGGCTAATCTGTGCTTTCATTACTCAGAGGCTTTGAAGTCCAACCTTTTCCTGGCTTCTAGCTCTCTGCAGCGGTTAACTAGCTTGAAGGGGGAGAAGCTGGAGGGAGGCCGGGAGGTTAACCGGGCCGTATTTGAGGCCTTAAGGAGCGAGCTGGGCATTGCCCGGCGTCATCTTCCGCCGAAGGAGATAGACCAGCTCGAGAGGAAACTGTTCGAGGTAGAGGGAGAAATAGAACTCCACAACTACGGCAGGGCCCAAGAAAGCCTGGGCCAGGCCTTCTCACAGGTCACCACCCTTAGCAACCAATACCTCCAGATCCTGATCAAAGAGGGCCTGCTCTAACGTTAAAATCAAGGAGATTGAGCAACGGAAAACTGGCAGTGATACCTAAGGGTGTGGAACACTGCCCAAAAAGTTCAGAAG
>CAZJSO010000045.1:0-9818 GCA_964548795.1 uncultured Dehalococcoidia bacterium
TTCCTGGCCTTTAAAAAAGAGGTGGCCATTGCCTGCCTGATATTCTTAGCCGTAGGTGATTTCGCCTCGGGAACGTTAGGCGAACGGTGGGGAAGGAGGAAAATCTTTGGGAGGAGCCCTGAGGGGAGCCTGGCTTTCCTGGCCTCTTGCCTTCTGGCCACCTATCTGCTAGCCTACTTCGGGGAGGGCTTCTCCTGGCCACTCCTCTGTCTTGGAGCAGCAGTAGCTACGCTGACCGAGCTTCTGCCGCTGCCGGTAGATGACAACTTCTCCATACCCATAGCTAGTGGGGTTGTAATGACCCTGGTGCAGCTCATTTAGGTGAACCCCGCAAAAACTTGAAGAAATTCTGGGGAGTTGCTTAGCTTTCCTCGGGGTAAAAGGCGAGCCCCAGGGTTCCCGGTCCGCTGGAGTAGCCCATCAGCGGGCTGAACTCGGTGATCCATATTTCACGGCAATCAAATTCTGCTGCCACCAGCTCCTTAAACCTCTCTGCCTGCTCTAGAGCGGCCGCATGCATTATCGCTGCCCTTATGGGTCGCTTATCTACCTCAGACCGCACCATCTGCACAAGCCGGCTTACGGCTTGCTCTCTGGTTCTCACCACCCCTCTGAAGCGTATCGCTCCTTCAGATACGCTAAAAAGTGGCTTTACATGCAGCAGGGAACCCACCTGAGCGGCGATCTTGGGGATTCGCCCCGTGCGGTAGACATGGCGCAGGGTGTCCACGTAGGCTGCCAGGCCAACCCTGTTCCTCAGGGCAGTTGCCATATGCACCATCTCCTCCAGTCCTGCCCCGTCGGCCGCTGCTCGAGCAGCAGCCAAAGCAATAAGTGCCTCCCCTGCTCCCATGGTCTGAGAGTCCAGCACTTCGATAGCCGTTTCGGGTGATTCCTTTTGAAAACGCTCCTTAGCTATTCGAGCCACATCATAAAAGGTGCTCACGCTGCGAGAAACGGTGAGACAGAGGACATTCCCCCTCCGGCCAGCCTCCCTAAAGGCCTCCAGGAATTCATGGGGAGAGGCCGGCCCGGCGCTGAAGTGGTCGGGGGAGCGCTCTAGCATCTCATATGCCTCGGAAGGGCTTACATCTATCCCGTCACGATAGATCCTTCCCTCAAAGAGGAAATTGGCCGGCACCACCACTACCCCATATCGCTCAATTTGCTCCGGAGTAAGGCAGGCTATGCTGTCAGTTACAATAGCTACTTGATTCATTTCAAGGTTCCAACCGCTTCGCTTCTCTCCGGGAGGAGAAACTCGAGCACTAACCGGTTGAATTCCTCGCTTCTCTCCTTTTGAGGAGCGTGACCACAGCCGAGGATATGCAAGTCAGAATTTGGCAGAAGCTGGTGCGCCCGATGTGCTTGAGACACCGGAAGATACAGGTCTTTCTCACCCCAGATGAGCAGCGTGGGGGTCTCTAGCCGGGTGAGATCTTCAACACGAATCCAGTGGTTCCCCGATCCAGGCTCCTTCTCCAAAAAAGGGTAGAACTTGTCTGGACGAAAAACACGGCGCCACAGGTTGCAAGAGGTGGCAATTAGCCAGCCTAGAAGGGTAACCCGCCCAAACCCCCAGGCATCCACCAGGATGAGCTTCTTCACCATCTGGGGAAATTGAAGGGCAAACTTGAGGGCCACCCCACCCCCCAGGGAATGACCCGCAAGGCTCACTTGCTCCAGCGCAACGGCCTGAATAAAACCAAGAAGGAAGCTTGCCAAAAAGCTGAGGGTATACCTCGCTTTAGGCTTGGGGGTAAGCCCGAAGCCAGGCAGGTCCAGAGCGTACACCCTCAAGCGCTGGGAGAGAGAACTCACATTCGCTTCCCACTCCTTCCAATCATTCGCTCCGCCGTGAAGCAATACCAGCGCAGAGCCCTCCCCGCCAGTCACATAGTGAGCCTCCAGCTCTCCTACCTTAACCTCCCGATCTTCCACCGTGCCGATACCTCGCTTTACTATGCACAGGATAGCACCTGGCGTTCTACTGGTCAAGCATGCAGCCGACTGGGAGATGGAAGTGATTTTTGAAGGAGACTTGGTATAAAATATGTCCGTAGATCAAAGATGAACAGCTCCAGGCAATTAAGGCTTTTTCTGGAACCTGAGTCGGTAGCCCTGATAGGGGCCAGGAGGAGCATGGGGAAGGGGGCCTTCAATGCTTTAGAAAATCTCCTCTCCCTAGGTTTTCCGGGAAAGATCTACCCTGTAAACCCGCACGCTGATGAAATTCTGGGGAGAAGGGCCTATCACCAAGTCAAGGACTTACCCTTGGGGATAGACCTGGCGGTGGTTATGGTGCCTCGTGAGGCTGTTCCTCAAGTAGCGAGGGATTGCTTTAGCCGGGCAATCAAAGCATTGATCGTAGTTAGCCAGGGATTCGCTGAGGCCAACAGCCGTGGGAAGGAACTCCAGGCCGAGCTGGTGACAGCGGCTAAAGAAGCCGGAGCGAGGGTGATTGGCCCTAATTCATTCGGGGTGGTCAACGCCTTCCGCCGCTTCTCCACCACCCTTCTACCCTCTGCACATGATGAGGTGCCGGTGGCCTTGATCTCACAGTCTGGCGGGCTCCTAGAGGGCTTCTGGGGCTTTTCCTTCGGGAAGGCTGTAGATCTGGGGAACATGTGTGATGTAGACTTTGCCGATGTACTGGAATATCTAGAGGATGATCCGGAAACAAAAGTTATCACCCTGCATATGGAGGGGGTGAAAGACGGACGAAGATTTGTCGAAGTTGCCCGGAGGGTGAGTCAAAGGAAGCCGGTCCTAGTTTTGAAGCCAGGGAGAAGAGGCAAGGCTTTGCAGGCAGTCACTTCCCATACTGGGTCCTTGGCAGGGACAGACCCGATTTATGAGGCTGCTTTTAAGAAAGGAGGCCTCATAAGAGCAGAAAACGTAGAAGAGCTGGGCGATTTTACTCGAGCTTTTCTCCAGCTCCCTCCCCTAAAGGGAAATAGATTGGCTATCATCACCCCCACCGGCGCCGGAGCTATTATGGCCTTGGATGCCATGGAGGAGGAAGGCTTTGAACCGGCCAACCTGGCAATGGAAACCTTGAACCGGGTGAGGGAATTCTTTCCTCCCTGGTCCCCTCCTTCAAACCCGCTTGATATGCTTTTTGCTGGAATAGCCCATGGGTATGGGAAAATCTACCGGACAAGCTTGGAGGCAGTTCTGGAAGATGAAGGGGTGGATGGGGTACTTTGCATTGCCGGGAGTCCCACCCTGAAGAGCATCCGCAGCGTTGCTGCAGGGAAAGGGAAGCCAGTCGCGGTCTGGCTTCAGGGAAAGCTGGAAAAGGAAACGCTCGCCCAAATAAAGGAAACCGGCTATGAAGCAGTCTTCCCCTCCCCTGAGAGAGCTATAAAGGCTCTGGCAGCGCTGAGGGATTACTGGCGGGAGAGGCCAGCTTGAACGCCGTCCTGGCCAGTCGGGGAGGATTTTTATCCTTGCATAGTGTCGCTGTATGGTATATCATACCTGAGAGTCAGGGGTTCGAGATGGAAAGGGCAGCCAAGGTCTGGTGTTATTCCGGCCATGTTTATGCTGATCGGCCCGATTCTTTCCTCTGGGAGGGAAAAACCCAAAAGGTGGAGAGGGTGGAGAAGGCCTGGCTCGGGCCAGGAGAGCGACATTTCCTCGTCCAAGCCACCGAAGGTCTTTTCGAACTTTGTTATCACGAACCAACCGATGAATGGTTTATAGTCAAGCCTGATGGCTGATATCTCGTTGGAGGTTCCCAATGAAGGAGATCCTGAAGTTACTGGAAGCCAATGCTCGAATCACTCCAGAGCAAATAGCTACCATGCTTGGCCGAACGGTGGCTGAGGTAGAACAGGTCATCAGGAAGGCTGAGGCAGAGCGAATAATCGTAAAGTATAAGACCATAATCAATTGGGATAAGGTGGGGGAGGAGGGGGTCTGGGCCTTTATCGAGGTGAAAATACAACCCCAGCGAGATCGAGGCTTTGATGAGGTGGCGGAAAGAATTTATCGCTTCCCTGAGACTTACTCCGTTTATCTCGTATCAGGTGATTATGACCTGGCAGTGCTGGTCCGGGGAAGAACCATGCAAGAGGTGGCCGGGTTCGTGGCCCAGAAACTGGCTCCGATGGAATCCGTACAGGGGACGGTCACCCACTTCCTCCTCAAGCGGTATAAAGTGGACGGCGAGACCCTTGAAGGGGAAGAAAAGCCAAAGCGGCTCCCGCTGAGCATCTGAGAGCGCAAATTTCGAGGTGTTATGAAGGAAGGAAATTGGATTTCGGAGCGGGTAAGGCGAATGCCGCCATCGGGCATCCGGAAGTTCTTTGACCTAATCAGCTCCATGGAAGGGGTGATTTCCCTCGGGGTGGGGGAGCCCGATTTCGTGACGCCCTGGCATATAGCGGAGGCGGGAGTCTTTGGAATAGAGCAGGGCTATACTACCTATACCTCAAACTATGGCCTTCTTGAGCTTAGGGCGGAGCTGGCTCGCCACCTCCGCGAAGGTTACGGACTGGAGTATGACCCAGCAACCGAACTCCTGATAACCGTGGGGGTGAGCGAAGCTCTTGACCTGGCCCTCCGGGCGGTAGTCAACCCCGGGGAGGAGGTCATCTTGCCTGACCCCAGCTACGTCTCCTATATTCCCTGTACCATCCTGGCTGGCGGGAATCCCGTGCCAGTACCCACCGTAGAAGAGGAGGAGTTTAAGCTTCAAGCGGGCGAGGTGGAGCGCAGGCTCACTGAGCACACCAAGGCTATCCTGCTGAGTTACCCTAACAATCCCACCGGGGCAGTGATGGATAAAACTGACCTTCTGGAGATAGCTGAGGTAGCTCGCCGACATGACCTCCTCGTCATCTCGGATGAGATCTACAGCCACCTGGTTTATGGGATGGAGCATACTTGCTTCGCTTCCTTACCGGGAGCCAAGGAACGCACCATTCTTCTAGGAGGCTTTTCCAAGTCCTATGCTATGACCGGCTGGCGGGTGGGCTTTGCTGCTGGACCTCCCGAACTCATTGAGGCCCTGATGAGAGTGCACCAGTACACCATCATGTGCGCTCCAATAATGAGTCAAATGGCTGCCCTAGAGGCACTCCGCCACGGTGAAGAAGCGGTGAGGAAGATGGTGGAAGAATATGACCATCGCCGACGAATAATTGTCAAGGGGCTAAACGAAATTGGCCTTTCCTGCTTCAACCCTAAAGGCGCTTTCTACGCCTTCCCCTCAATAAGGGCAACCGGCCTCTCCTCGGATGAATTTGCCGAGAGACTTCTCTTGGAGGAAAAAGTAGCAGTGGTGCCGGGGTCTACCTTTGGGGAGTGCGGGGAGGGATATGTTCGCTGCTGCTACGCCGTCTCCATTCCAGAGATAGAAGAAGCGCTGGAGCGAATGAGGCGGTTTCTTTCCAGAAACTGCCGATGATCCGGATGATGGCTCCTGCCAGAAGGGAACTCCTTCTTTTTCTTCTCCCTGCCCTGGGGATTCTTCTGGTTGATCAGTTAAGTAAGTTCCTAGTGAGGACCAATCTGCAACTGGGGGAATCGCTGCCGCGGGAGGGCCTCCTACGGCTGACCTATATCACCAATGCCGGGGGTGTCTTCGGCCTATTCGTTAACCCCTCCTTCCTCCTAGTGCTCACGGTTATCGTGGGAATAGTGATTCTGTTTCTCTATCTTCACTATCTCCCCAGCGGCAGTCGGCTCCTCCAAATGGGGCTGGGGTTGGTGTTCGGCGGAGCCATTGGCAATCTGATTGACCGGCTTCGTTTCGGGGAGGTGACCGACTTCATTGATGTTCGTCTCTGGGGCAATTTTCATTGGCCAGCTTTTAACCTAGCCGATTCAGCGATAACCATCGGCGTTTTCATCCTAGCCTATTGCCTGCTGTTCACGGCCCTCAGGACAAAGGGGTAGAGATGCCACGGCCGAGCCTGATCGCTATAGATGGGCCGGGAGGTGTGGGGAAGAACACGGTGGGAAGCCTGGTGGCGCAGAGACTTGGCTATCGCTTCATTGATACTGGCGCCATGTACCGGGCCCTCACCTGGCTAGCCCTAAAATGGGGGATAGACCTAAAGGATGGGCAGAGGCTGACCGATTTAGCTCATCAGGCGAGGTTCGAACTGCAAGAGGGTAAGCTACTGCTTGATGGAGAGGAAGTCGGGGCGGAGATCCGAGAGGAGGAGGTCGAAAAAGGGGTCTCCTTGGTGGCTCGAGTAAAAGGGGTGCGCCAGGAGCTAGCTGCCCAACAGCGAGAGATGGCCAGAGGGGGAAGAGTGGTGATGGCGGGACGTGACATCGGGACCGTAGTTCTCCCCCAAGCTCGCTGTAAGATATTTCTCTCCGCTTCCCCCGAGGAGCGGGCTCGCCGCCGCCACCGGGAACTGCTTGCCCAGGGCAAAAGGGTCAAACTCGAGGAGGTGCTGGCGCAGCTAAAGATGAGGGATGAGATCGATAGCCAGCGGGCCGTCTCACCCTTGAGGCCAGCTAAAGATGCTAAGCTTCTCAATACCGATGGGCTAGGGGTAGAGCAGGTGGTCGAAGAGATCCTAAAGCTCGTGCTTTCAAGGTAAAACATGCCTTTCTTCTACACGCTCTGTAATCTTACCATGAAAGCGCTGCTCCTCCTGCTCAGCGACTGGGAGGTGGTGGGCAAGGAGAATGTGCCCCCTAGCGGCCCGCTGATCATCGTGGCCAATCATCTAAATCTGCCCGATCCCCCGCTGCTCACCGCCAGCATCCCCCGCCGGATAATCTTCATGGCCAAGGAGGAACTTTTCCGTTCCCGAGGAGGACCGTTCGTCCGCTGGTTCGGCGCTTTTCCGGTGCGGAGGGGAGAGCTCGACCGAAAAGCTATCCGCCAGGCGATGAAGATTCTTCAAACCGGCCTGGCACTGGGGATGTTTCCCGAAGGGCGCCGGAGTCCTGACAGCAGACTGATACGGGCTGAACTAGGGACAGCCCTTATCGCTCTATACTCCCAGGCCCCTATCCTCCCGGTGGGCATCAGTGGAACGGAGGAGGTTAAGAACGCCGGCATAATCATCCATCGGCCGAGGATAAGAGTAAACATTGGCCAGCCATTTGCTCTTCCAGTTAAGGGTCGACCAACCAAGGAGAAGTTAGCTCAGGCCACCGACTTTATCATGCAGCGTATCGCTGAGCTCTTGCCGCCGGAATACCGCGGGATTTACGGGGGTTAAAAGCAATGGAGATTTATCTGGCCAAGGAGATGGGGTTTTGCTCCGGAGTGAGAAGAGCCATAAGAATTGCTGAAGGGGCACTGGGCGAACTAGGGCGAATAAAGAGCCTGGGGCCGATTGTGCATAACCGACAGGTGGTAAGCCGGCTGGCCAAGCAGGGGTTAGAGGTGGTTGAGAGCCTGGAGGAAGTGGAGAACGGGCCGGTATTTATTCCCTCTCACGGTGCGGGGCTAGAGGTTTTAAGGGAACTGGAGGAGAGGGGACTCAAGGTGATTGATGCCACTTGTCCCATAGTGCGTCGGGCACAGAAAGTGGCTCAAAAGCTCCACCGGGGAAATTTTCTGGTGCTCGTATTTGGTGAATCCCAGCACTCAGAGGTCAGGGGAATAATCTCCTGGGCTGGGGGGGAGGCAATGGCGGCCTTAGAAGCCCCTCGTTTTGACCCCCCTCCCCGCCAGCTCGGCGTACTCTCCCAAACCACCCAGTCTCTCAAAAAGTTCGGCCACTTTTTAGCTGAGCTGCTAAACCACAACCTGGATTCTCTGGCCGAGCTGCGCATTTTCAACACCATTTGCCAGGCCACTTCCAAGCGGCAGGCAGCGGCGCTGGAGTTGGCCGGAAAGGTTGACCAAATGATTGTGATCGGGGGGTACGACAGTGCCAATACCAACCGCTTGGCCGAGATCTGCTCTTCCATTGTTCCTACCCTGCATATCGAGTCGGCGGCTGAACTGAAAAGCTTGAGGGCCAAGCGCATCGGCGTTACTGCCGGGGCCTCTACTCCCGACTGGGTCATCCAAGAAGTGGTAGAAAAGCTCAAGGCCCTTGCCTGAGCAGGTTAGGATTGATAAACTTCAAGTGATGGCAAGTCAGGTTTATCTCATTGACCTGCGTACCACCTCGGGCAGAGATATTTTCACCAAGCTTGGTTGGCTCCTGAGGCGGGCTGGATTCTACGAATTCATCCAAGAGAATGAACTGGTAGCCCTAAAACTTCATTTCGGTGAGGAGGGAACCCTGGGCTTCATCCACCCCCGATACGTTGGCTTTCTAGTGGAACAAGTCAAGAGCCAAAAGGCACTGGCTTTCCTCACCGATACCAACACGGTCTACAAGGGCAGCCGGTCGAACTCAGTGGATCACCTGAACACCGCTCTGAGGCATGGCTTCTCGCCCGAAGTAGTAGGCGCGCCGATCATCATTTCCGCCGGGCTCCAAGGGCAGGATTCCTTCCCAGTAGAAGTGAACCAGAAGCATTTTCAGACGGTGAACCTGGCAGCCGAGCTAAAGGATATAGATAAGCTCATCTGCCTCTCACACCTTACCGGTCACGTACAGGCCGGCTTCGGCGGGGCAATAAAGAACTTGGGGATGGGGCTGGCTGCAAAATCAGGGAAGTTAGCCATGCATTCCCTGGCCGTCCCGCTGGTGGTGGAGGAGAACTGTCAGGGCTGTGGGATCTGCCAGAAGCACTGTCCGGGGGAGGCTATTAGCCTCGAAGAAGGGCAGAGGGGAAAGGTAGCAGTCATAAATCCCTCCCTCTGCCTCGGCTGTGGTGAATGCATCGGCGTCTGCCCCTATGGAGCAGTGGAAATCCAATGGAATGAGTCCGCCTGGAATCTGCAGGAGAAAATTTGCGAATATGCCTATGGTGTGGCGAAGGTGGTACCCGTGTTTTACCTTAATTTCCTTCTTAAGATCACCCCTGCCTGCGATTGCATGGACTTCTCCGATGCACCTATAGTGCCTGACATTGGAATCCTGGCTTCCAGAGACCCGGTGGCCATTGACCAGGCTTCAATTGACCTGGTGAATCAGCAGGAGGGACTTCCGGGGACGGCGCTGGGAGCAAATCTGTCATCAGGAGAGGACAAATTTCGGCTCCTATACCCTGCGGTGGATTACAGGGTCCAGCTCAGATATGGTGAACAAATTGGCCTAGGCTCCTGTGATTACGAGCTAGTAGAGGTGGGCTAGAAGATACTTCCTCACCACGGAAATGAATGGTTACCCCTCTTAGGCCGTGGCTATTTGGTTTCCGATAAATTCTCTTCTACGATCTTCTGAAAGTGTAGTCCGTATAGGGCAAGCGTCATGGCCTCAGGGAAGGAGCGACGGTATTTTAGCAGGCTCTTCGCCAAAAGTTTCCAATAGTACCGCCTAAAGTTACTGACGACCCCCAGGTACCAGATGGACTTCATGAAGGCCTTAACGTCCTCGAGGTGAATTGGCCTCTTCCTCACCGGCCGATACTCCTCCAGGAAGGTAATGATCCGCTCATAATACTTCTTCGGAGAGTAAATTGTTTTAAGCACCCTTTTATACCCACTGAGGAGGAATTGCGGATCCATCTTGGGAATGAAGTTCAGCGAGCTGTCCACGTTATTCCCGGTGCATTCCCTGAGCAGCCGCCCCTCCCTCTTCAGGCGCTCATACAATTTAGTTTGGGGCAGAGCCTGGAGAAGCCCCACCATGGCGGTGACTATCCCGCTGCGCTGAATAAAACTTATTTGGCTGTCGAAAACATGTGGGGGATCGTTATCGAAGCCTATGATAAAGCCGCCAAAGACCTCCATCCCGTGATTTTGCATCTTCTTGACCGAGGCAGCGATGTCCCGACCC
>CAZJSO010000046.1:0-9565 GCA_964548795.1 uncultured Dehalococcoidia bacterium
CTATGGAAACGCCTAATTTGAAGAACTTAAACGAAGCGGCCAGAAATTATCTTGCCTCCATCCCCTTCGACTGCCGCCTCTACCGCCAGGACATTCAAGGCTCAATTGTCCACGCCCAAATGTTAGGAAAACAGCACATTATCTCACCACAAGAAGCTCAGCTCATCGTCACTGGCCTTAAGTCCATCCAGGAGGAGATTGAAGAGGGCAAATTTCAATTTAAGCCAGACTTAGAGGATATCCACCTCAACATCGAAGCCCGCCTGTTCGAGAAAATAGGGGAGGTGGCTGGCAAATTGCATACCGCCCGCTCGAGAAATGACCAGATAGCTCTGGATATGCGACTTTTCGTTAAGGAGGTGATCTCCGAGACCATTGGTCGGCTTAAGGGCCTGCAAGGAGCACTTTTAGAGCTGGCTGAAAAGAACAAGGAGGTAGTTCTTCCAGGCTATACTCACCTTCAGCACGCTCAGCCTGTTCTCCTAGCCCACCACCTCCTGGCCTATTTTGAAATGTTCCAACGCGATATTGAGCGGTTTCGGGATGCCTTAAGGCGGGTGGACGTCCTGCCGCTCGGCAGCGGCGCCCTGGCTGGTGTTCCCTACCCCATAGATCGAGATTTCGTCCGGCAAGAGCTGGGGTTCGCTCAGCTTTCCCCAAACAGCCTCGATGCTGTCTCTGACCGTGATTTTGTCATCGAGTACCAGGCAGCAGCTAGCCTTTGCATGATGCACCTATCGCGCCTGGCGGAGGAATTGGTCCTCTGGTCCTCAGCCGAATTCGATTTCATTGAATTGGCTCAGGCTTATACTACAGGTTCCAGCATCATGCCCCAGAAGAAGAACCCCGATGTGGCTGAGCTGGCCCGGGGGAAGACGGGCCGAGTTTATGGGCACCTTCTTTCCCTCCTCACTACCATGAAAGCCCTGCCGCTCTCATATAACCGGGATATGCAGGAAGATAAAGAAGCCCTGTTTGATGTGGTGGACACACTTGGGTCGACCCTGGAGGTCTTCTCCGGCATGCTTCGCACCCTCCAGATTAAAGCCGAACAGGCTCAGCGGGCAGCCGAGGAGGGCTACTCTCTAGCCACCGACTTGGCTGATTATCTGGTCAAGAGGGGCCTCTCCTTCCGACAAGCACATCGGGTGGTGGCTGAACTAGTTCGCTACGCCACTGGAAAGGGGAAGAGCTTCCAAGAACTCAGCCTGGAAGAGTACCAGAAATTCTCTCCCCTATTCGCCGAGGATGTTTATTCCATTAGCTTGGAGTCGTCTCTGGCCGCTCGTGATGTTCCCGGAGGCACATCTCCGCAACAGGTAGAGCAGGCGCTCGAGAAGGCCAGAGAGCTAATACGATCCTAGGCAAAGCTCAGCTACCTCCGCAATCTGGGTGGGGCGATAAGGCGTTTGTTGGAGAGCTTGGCCGAAAGCCCTAATGCGAAGCTGAGGAACTCCGTGAAGTAAAAAATTGGCAACTTCTGTCTCTGCTTTTGGCCAGCCTCCAGATTGTAATGGCACATGGCACAAGCGACCACTATTCCCTGCGCTCCCACTTCAAGGGCTTGCTCAATCAAGTCGCTGACCAACTTGGATACTAGGTCTGGCCGGCTTAAGGTCAAGCTGCCCCCACAACAGTTAACTTTTCCGCCCCAGTCAGGAACATCTGCTCCCAGAGCCTTCAGGAGCCTATCCATCATCGTGGGATTCTCCGGGTCATCGAAGGCCACTACCTCTGGAGGGCGCACGAGGTAACATCCGTAGTAGGCCACAAGCTTAAGCCCCTCAAGCTTACTTCGAATTCGGCCCTCGATGTTCTCAAGGCCCACATCGTTGACGAGCACATCAAGCAGATGCCTGACCTCACACTTCGCCTCGCATGGAAGGCCAGTGAGCTTTTCCACCCTCTGCCTAAGCTGTGGGGAATTACGCAAACTTACTTGAGCTATCTTTAGACGAAGGTAGCAGGCAGGGCAAATGGTGATGATGACAGGTTGGTCGAGGTTCATTCTCTCAGCCAGCGCTAAATTCCTGGCCGCCAGAGCCAATGACAGCTCTTCATTCAGGGAATGGCCGGAGGAAGCGCCACAACAATTCCAGTGGGGGATTTCCTCAAGCTCTACTCCAAGTTCCCGGCAAACTACCTCAGTGGACAGCCGGTATTCGCGGGCACTGGATTCCTGAGTGCATCCCGGATAAAAGGCATATTTCATTGCTGAGCTTCTATCCTCTGGAAGATATCGGCCACCGCCTTTCTCCCCCTGATAACGGGCATCAATCTGACTCGGCCCTTCAATAGGAGGCTTACCCCCTGGCTTAGCAGGCCAGGGGGGAAATGCCTCGCCTTTAAGCCGTAAAGGAGGGCCAGCAAAGGCTCATAAGGCCGTCCCAGCATCCTGAGGCACCATAAGAAGACCTGGTGGAAGGCCAGTACCCTCGGTTGCTGAGCTGGGAGGCCTTCCCTCAAAGCCACCTGATGGAGGACGTCCATCAGGTGCGGTATATCTATCCCATAAGGACATCTTGCTGAGCAGCTTTGGCAGGAGGCACAGACCCAGATCGCAGAGCTGTTCAGGACATGCTTCTTGAGTCCAAGAGCCGCCAGTCGGACCACCTGATGAGGTTGGAAGTCCATGGCGAAGGAGAGGGGGCAGCTAAGGGTACAGGCGAGGCATTGAACGCAGATCCTGGGCTGCAGTTCTGCTTCCCTGAGCTCATTTATGAAAAGCCGGTCTTGTTCTTCGCCGGCTGCGTCGATATATTTCATTCCTGTGTCACCCAGCTTAGTTCATCCTCTTTAAAGAAAGTCAGCGGAGGCTCCTCCTCAATGGACCTCCCTGGGAGGTATCCGAAAAGCTCCTGCATTTTTAGGCCAACGCTATGAAATATGGAAAACAGTGGGATCTCGTTAGGGCAGGCATCCTGGCAAAGTCCACAGCCAACACAGAAGAGCCCAATGTGCGAAAGCCGGGTCAGATGGAAAAGGAGGGTATCGGCTGGCAGCCGGAGGGCTCCCTTCCTCCTGGCCTGAGCTAAATATTCACTCGCCCCCCATTCGAAGGTGGAGGACTCTAAGAAGCACTCCCGACAGTAACACATGGGACAGGCTACCCGACAGTTGTGGCAGTTATTGCAGGCTGAAAAAAGACGGGTTAGCCCCCTCACCCCACTGCCCTCCTGAAAGCGCTCCAGGAATGCCGCCCGATTTTCGTCTTTCCTTACCCTGACCTGCGAGAGCACTCCTTCCCTTCCCTCAGATAGGGCCTCGGGAAGTCGCAGAGCTTCCAGGATTTTCTCACCCTCCGGGGTTTCTGCCTGAAGAAGGACATGCCGGGTCAGGTCTACTCCAATGAGGCCAAATGTTAGATCAGCTCCCAAGGGGCTGAAGTGCTGGCAGATCTGGCAAGCCTCTCTCAGGTCGAGACTCTCGCCGGCAGCAGCTCTTCGCAGAAAAACCTCTACCGGCTCTGGGCTTGCTTTACAAAATTCGCGATAACCTGCTGGTGAGTAAGCGCCGTAGCAATCAAATCCGAGGAGCACCAGATTTTGAAGTGAAGCCTGCTTTAACTTCACCAGCTCTACTAAAGCCCTGAGTTCGCAGGGTCTTAGAACAACGCCCAGCTTTTCTTCGCTCGGCCTAAGCCTGGTCAGCCTGGAGACAACCATAGCCAAGCTCACCGGCATCACTGGGGCTAGAGGACAGGCTTGGCGACATGTCTCTGGATCGGTTACCAGTGCCGGAGCAACGTTCCCCTGCTTGGAGAGCTCCACATTGAGAAGAAGCGCTTGGAGTAGCCCCTCCTGTAACAGCCGGCTCAGGAAAAGGTTTATGCTCTGAGCCGTCTTTCCATCCTCGACCTTCAGCCAGGCACTTTTCAACCCTGCCTCCTATGTGGCCCAATACTTCCTGAACGGACTGGGTCCCTTTTTCCGGATGTGTTCAGTGAACTCGGTGATCGTTTGGGCGAACTTTGCTCCCTCGGCTGCGCTGATCCAGCGGAGCCAAACCCGGTCCTCCTCCAGCCCAAGGGCCTTTAGCATGGTCTTGAGCATCGCCAGGCGCCTCCTGGCCTTGTAATTGCCCGAAATGTAGTGACAATCGCCCGGGGGACACCCTCCGACGATCACTCCATCAGCCCCGGAGAGCAAGGCTCGAAGTATGTAAACCGGGTCCACCGAACTGCTGCACATGACTCGAATGGGACGAATGTTGGGTGGGTACTGCAATCGGGTTGTCCCTGCCAGGTCGGCCGCGGTAGAGGTACACCAGTGGCAGAAGAAGCCTATCAGTACCGGCTCAAATTCTTTCTCCTCAGCCAATCTTAACCCCCTCAGGATGATTTTTCATACAGCCACATCCAGCATCGAGATGATCTGCTTGCTTCCTAACTCCTTGAGCCTGGCTGCTCCGCTGGGGCAAACGGCAACACAGGCTCCACAACCATGGCACAGAGCCTCTCGCACTTTTACCACCCCTCTCTCCGCATCCCTGTAGCGAGCATCGTAGGGACAGGCTTTAACACAAAGCTCACATCCCATGCACCACCTTTCACTCACTGTAGAGACCACTTTTGAAGGGGTGAGCTCTGACCTTAGCAGAAGCGCAGCTGCCCTTGCTGCGGCCGCTTGAGCCTGAACAATGGTCTCGGTTACGTGTTGGGGAGAATGGGCCATTCCACACAGGTAAATGCCCTCCTTTACGAAATCAACCGGTCGGAATTTGGGCTCAGCCTCCCTGAAGAAGCCATCTTCAGTAAGCTCCACACCTAAAATTTTAGCCAGCGAGGCATTTTCGCCCGGGATGATCGCCGGACTGAGCACCAGGAGTTCGGGCTGCAGAACAAGTTCCCCTCCCAGTGTTGGCTCCCTGATCCGCACCTCCAGCTTTCCCTTTCGGTAGCTCACCTTGGGTTTCTGCCCTGGCTCATAGCGAATGAAGTCTACCCCTGCTTGGCGTGCCTGGGTAAAGTATTCTTCCCCAAAACTGTAGGTCATCATCTCACGGTAAAGGATGGTCACCTGCACTGCTGGATTATGCTCTAGAAGGTGAAGGGCATTCTTCAAGGCCTGGGAACAACAAACACGGCTGCAATAGGGCCTCTGATCATCAAGGGAACCCACGCATTGAATCATGACCACCGATTTCAGCTCCTCGGGCTTAATCTTGCCGGTTACCAGTCCTTCCTCCAATTCCCGCTGTGTGAGGACTGGCTTTACCTGGCCGTAGAGGTACCCCGTGGGCCGCAGCTCCTCGGCGCCGGTGGCAACGATGATGGCTCCTACTTGAAGGAGGCGTTCGTCCGCTCCTTTGGGCTTGAGGGTAACCTTGAAGTCGCCAGCGTGGCCGGTAACCTCAATCACCTCGGTTTCCTTCCAGAGATGAATCAAGTCCTGAGCCTCTACCCTCTCAATGAGTTCCCGCAGCAGGGCCTGAGGGTCGCCTTCTTCCAGAAGATAGCGGAGGTTCCTCAGATGCCCCCCAAGCTGATTGGATTTCTCCACCAGCTCAACCCCGAAGCCTCGTTTGGCCAGCGATAAACTGGCTATAAGCCCGGCCAAGCCTCCGCCAATGACCAGGGCTCGGTGGGCGACCGGAAGAGCGGAGGGCAGCCAATCGTCCTTGAACCTCAACTTATTGAGTGCCATGGCGATCAGCTTCTTGGCCTTCTCGGTGGTCGATCTGCCTCCCCGGTGAGCCCAGGCAAGCCCCTCACGAAAATCAACCACTTCTACGGGAATCTCTTCGCCAAAGGCTGTAAGGGTAAGGGCGGGGCAGGCAGCTAGGACGAGAGAACTCACTCCCTTTCCCCTTGCCCAACTTTCCACCTTCTTCACGGCCTCCAGTTGGCAGAGGAGGTCCACCTCTTTTACCTCAGCCACGCCGGGGAGCTGTTGAGCAAATTCTAGCACCTCGGACAGGTTCACCGCTTGTCCAATTTCCCCTCGACAGTTGCAGAGGTAAACGGCCGCCCGGAATTCCTTCTCAACCGACTGCTTTACCTCTGGCCCAAGAGGTTTGAGGGGACCGAGCAGGCTCAGGGCTTGGCCGGCAGCCGCTATGGCCTCAGTTGAGGTCGTGGAGATATCCTTTGGGCCAGAGGCCGAGCCGCAGACGAAGACTCCCTCCCTGCTGGTCTCCACCGGAGAGAATCCCTTGGCCTTGCAGAAGCCCCATTGGTTGAGCTCGAGGCCCAGGGTCTGAGCTAGCTGAGAGAAGCTGGACGGGGGTGTTTGCCCCACGGACAGGATCACCAGCTCAAACTCCTTAGTGACGAGCCTATTCCCTTCCTCAAAGGTCAAGAGCAGGTTTTTGTTTCTAAAGTTCTGGGCCACTGCCGGAAGACGGCAGCGGACAAAGTTCAAACCTAGCTTGGCTACCCTTTCATAGTAGCGGTAAAATCCCTTGCCGAAGGCGCGAAGGTCCATAAAGAAGAAGTAGATCTCCGTGTCCGAATACTTTTGTTTGATCATGGCTGCTTCTTTAAGCGCGTAAAGGCAACAGGCTGAGGAACAGTAATCCCTTTCTCGATTTCGAGAGCCGACGCATTGCACGAAGGCGACGGAACAAGGGACTTTTCCATCGGAGGGACGCCGAAGCTCTCCCTGCGTGGGCCCACCGGGACTGAGCAAGCGTTCTACCTGGAGGCTGGTGATCACGTTGGGAAAGCGCTTGTACCCGTACTGGCTGGCCGAGAGCGGATCAAACTCCTCGAAGCCCGCAGAGAGAATGATGGTCCCCACATTTATCTCCCTTTGCTGTGGTTTGAAGGAAAGGTCGATGGCTGCGGTGGGGCATTGCTCCAGGCAGACCCCACAGCGGGTGCAGCTCTCCGAATCAATGACGTAGGTCTTGAGAAGGGCTGAGGGGTGGGGAAGATAGATGGCCTTGCGTTTGCGCAGCCCCGGATCAAACTCATCATCTACCTCCACCGGACAGACCGACTCGCATCGGCCACAGCCGAGGCATAGTTCCTTCCTTACCCCTGCGGCCCACGTTACCACGGTGATCCTGAAGTCCCCAGGCTTCCCCTCGACCCCTTCTACTTCAGTGAAGGGAAGAAACTCGATGTCGGGGTGGCTCAGGCCCTGGCGAAGGCAAGATTGGCTTGATGCTTCTGCGGGGCGGGGAGGAAGTACCTGGCAGAGGCCACAGTGATCATCGGGAAACCACCTGTCAAGCTGGAAGAGGGTGCCTCCGATATATGGCCGACGGTCACAGAGGTAAACCTTAGCTCCTGCTTCAGCAAGCTCTAAGCTCGCCTTTATCCCGGCAATTCCGGCACCTACGACCAGGACGGATGGGCCTTCCTCGCTTGACGATTTCTTGTGCTGCGTATTCGGCATCATATCAGCACGCTGGTCATTTCCAGAATTTGCCTCTTGGTAAAGTTTCTCACCTGATTGGCCCCCGAGGGACAGGCAATGGCACAGGCACCACATCCCCGACAGAGCAATTCATTTACGCTCACAACCCCTCGACGCTCGTCAAAGAAAAGGGCGCCGAACTCGCAGACCGTCTCGCAAAGACGGCAGCCACGACATATTTCAGGGTCAATCCAGGGCACAAGGGGTTCCTTCCTCAGGGTGCGCTGAAACAGAAGCGAGGCTGCCTTGGCTGCTGCAGCGCGGCCCTGTGTGGCGGCCTCGGTGATGTCCTTGGGCCCCTGGCAGCAGCCGGCCAGGAATATCCCCTCGGTAGCCGTCTCCACCGGCCCCAATTTTGGGTGAGCTTCTAGGAAGAAACCATCGCCATCGAGGTGGACCTTCAACTTCCTGGCCAGCTCCGGAGCCTCCCTTTGCGGGACAATTCCTGTGGCCAGGACGACCAGGTCGGCTTCCTCCTCGAAGAACTCCCCCAGCAGGGTGTCCTCCGCCCTCACCACCAGCTTCTCCCCCCGGCGGTAAATCTCGGAAACCATCCCCCGCCGGTAGATCACCCCCTCCTTCTGCACCCGCTCGTAGAACTGCTCATATCCCTTGCCGTAGGCCCGGATGTCGGTGTAGCACACCGTGACCCTGGCCTGGGGAATCTTCTCCTTGATATAGTGGGCTTGCTTGGCCGTATACATACAGCAGACACGAGAGCAGTACTCCCGGCCGACGGTTTTGTCCCTTGAGCCCACACAGTGAATGAAGACTACGTTTTCCGGCTCCTGGCCATTTATCTGAATTTTGCCCCTGGTCGGGCCAAAGGGGGAAGCCAGCCTCTCCAATTCCAACCCAGTAATGACATTTTTATAAACGCCATAGCCGTATTCTGGCTTAAAATGGGGATCGAAGGTTTTATAGCCAGTGGCCACTATTATGGCTCCAATCTCCAGCTCACGCTCATGGGCTTCCTGGTGAAGGTCTATGGCTCCAGGTTGACAGGCATCAGCACAGGCAGAGCAGCCTTGCCCTTGCAGGCTCAAGCAAGCCTTGGGGTCTATGAGGTAATAAGGCTTGGGGAAGCGGGAGGGATAAATTGCGGCCCTTTGTCTGAGGCCCACATCGAACTCGTCAGGGACTCTCACCGGGCAGGCTTGGGAACAGAGACCACATCGGTTGCATCTTTCTTGATCTACATAGGTAGCCTCCTGTCTCACCTTGGCCCGGAAATTTCCTACGTAGCCCTCTATCTCCTTCACTTCAGCGCAGGTTAGCACCTCTATCTTTGGATTCGAATCCAGCTTCTCAAGTCTGGCTCTTAGAAGCTCTCTGGCATCGGCCAGGTTGGGAAAAGTTCGGTAAAGCTGAGCTACATGCCCACCCAGCTGGGGTTCCTTCTCCACCAGGAAGACCTCGATGTCCATTCCCCCCAGCTCGATGGCGGCCTCAATTCCGGCGATTCCCCCGCCAATTATCAAGACGGAAGGGTTAAGCTCTACCTCCTCTACTTCCAGTGGCTGAGCCAGGGCTACTTTCACCACTGCCGCTGCAACCAACTTCTTAGCCTTTCGGGTGGCGATTCTCCGGTCCGAATGAACCCAGGAGCACTGTTCCCGGATGTTGGCCCTTTCCAGGCAGTAGGGGTTCAGCCCGGCACGTTGAACATTATCCATAAAGGTAAGCTGATGCATTAAGGGGGAGCAGGAGGCTATGACCACATGGTCGAGTTGGAATTGAAGGATGTCATTTCTTATTAGTTCGAGGCCCGGGTCGGAGCAGAGGTAAACATAGTCCCGAGCTACCACTACATGGGCAAGCCCCCGGGCGAACTCAGCCACCTGAGCCACATCAACCATGTCAGCGATGTTCTTCCCACAGTGACAGACGTAGACTCCTATCCTCATTCCCTTCCTTCGCTTTCATGAGAACAGCGCAAGCAGCAGCAGCGGCAGCACTGGCCTGGGTCACCGAGTCAGTGATGTCCTTGGGCCCCTGGCAACAGCCGGCCAGGAATATCCCCGGGATTTTGCTTTCCACGGCCTCCAGTTTGGGCTCAGCTTCTGAAAAGAAGCCGTCTGAATCCAAGGGCAAGCTCAGCGCCTCTGCCAGCTTAGCGCTATCGACTGAAGGAACTAAGCCTACTGCCAGGACGACCAGGTCGGCTTCCTCCTCGAAGAACTCCCCCAGCAGGGTGTCCT
>CAZJSO010000047.1:0-569 GCA_964548795.1 uncultured Dehalococcoidia bacterium
TAGTTCACCCAGGAGTACAGTAAGAGGGTTACTTATCATGACCCATGTTACCTGGGTCGGCATAACGGCATCTATGACGAACCCCGAGAGGTCTTAAAGAAGGTGCCAGGCTTAGAGCTCGTTGAGATGCCTGATTCGCGGGAGAATAGCCTCTGTTGTGGTGGTGGAGGAGGGGGGATTTGGATGGAAACCCCCAAAAGCGAAAGGTTATCCGACCTCAGGTTAAAACAGGCCAGCGGTGTTGGGGCAGAGGCGTTGGTGACCTGTTGCCCCTTTTGTATCCTCAATTTTGAGGACAGCAGGCTAACTCTTGAGGGTAGCGAAGCTCTGGAGATTAAAGACATCACAGAAATCATTCAGGAAGTTATCTAAATGACGGAGCTAAACATAGAGGAAGCAGGCGTAGCGGATCTCAAAGGTGCTGCAGTGGACATAGTCTGCGATCGCTTTTCCGAGGAGGGATGGGTCAGGACCTCCATCAACGTGCCTGGCGAGATGGCGCTGGCAATATACGTCAATCGTCGGAAGCTGGACACCATCCTGTGCACTCCGCTGAAACTCGATTGCCT
>CAZJSO010000047.1:579-1275 GCA_964548795.1 uncultured Dehalococcoidia bacterium
GATTCCTATATGCAGAAGGAATCATCTCGGGCATTGACGACGTGGCGAGCATGCGGGTGCGCGAGGAGGAATCGCTGGCCGAGGTGATGCTCAGCAACCCCGAACGTGAATTGTCGAGGTTTCAGGCACCCGGCTCCGGCGCGAGTCTTAAGCCGCAAAGAATTGACTCCAGTCTTATCATCAGTCCAACACAAGTCCTCTCGCTGATGGAGCAGTTTCAAGAGCAGATGGAGCTGTATCATATTTGTGGTGGAGTGCATACCTCGGCACTTTCCGATACCAAGAACCTGTTAGTAGTGGCTGAGGATATCGGACGGCATAACACCTTAGACAAGGTTCAGGGCGAATGCCTATTGAAGGGCCTATCAGCCAGAGACCGACTGCTGCTTAGCACGGCTCGCTTTTCGTCCGAGATGCTGCTCAAGGTGGCTAAGATGCAGATCCCGATCGTTGTTTCGCGGCACCCGCCGACCCGGAGTGCCGTTTCCCTTGCCCATGATTTGGGCATTACCCTACTTGGCCACTTGTGGGGCAGCCACCTGTCGGTGTATTCCCACCCGGAGCGCCTCGGCCGTCCAAAAGCACGAGACTAAACGGGGAGAAAAATGGAAGAGGAAAGATACCTGGTTCTTCAACATCTTCTAGAAAAAAATTTTGGCGATGTTATGGTCGTCGGCGGAGGGATCAGTGGTATTC